>CAOMFZ010000161.1 GCA_948482415.1 uncultured Mailhella sp. | reverse complement strand
AAACTTTTTAAAATAAATTTCCCAGAACGACAAGAAATGACATAATAAACAAAACAGTTATAGACAAATCTATAACTGTTTTGCGTGTAGGGGGTTTTGGGGGGAATAATTCCCCCCAAAGAAAATAAATTGCAACTATTTCCGGAAATGCTCTATTCATTACCAAGAGGAGGTATGCAAATTAACGTTGTTTCAAGGTGTGATGATGTAGGATTAAGATTGCGTATCATAAAAGTATAGCCTAAATTCAGGCTTTCAATGAAAGGTTTTATTCCAAAAAATTCCTGCGGAGTATGATAAATAGCCACAGTCAGTAATGGCTTGTCTTCTTTGAGAATATTAATCGCTCCTTGGATGGCATTGCAGGCAGCGCCTTCAATATCCATTTTTATCCAGCCAATTTTATTTTTTCTGTCTTTGAATAATGTATCAAGCGTTGTAATAGGAACCTCTATTCCGGAATTGCTGACACTTTTTATTGTATTCATATTTTTGGTATCTGTCAGCGTGACTGAACTTTCCTCATTGGAAACACCGCAGTTTATGAATGAAAAATTTGCAGGATTTATATTGTTTTTTGCTAAATTATTAAACAAGATTTCTTTTGCAGAAGGCAGGAGTTCCAGTGCATAAACATGGGCAGGAGAGTATTCATTCATTATAATGCAGGAATCACCGTGAAATGCTCCGCAGTCAATGAAAAATTTGTCTTTAATGTATGATATTGCTGATGAAGGTAAAAGTTTTAAGCCATGGTGATAGAAAAAAACTTCGGGAAAATATTTTCCGGTGAATGAATATTGTTTTTTTATTTCAGGAAGCGCAGTAAACCATTTCTCTTTTTCAATTTGTTCTTTTTTAGTTAAAAAATAACCGTATCTGTCCTCTCCCATATAGAAATTTTTTAAAGGAAGAAACACAAAATGCTTATGTTTGTTATCGATAAGTTCTTTTTCTTCTTCAGACAATCCCTGCTTTAGTTCATCGATTGCGGCAAGCATATTGTTATGCATCTGAAATTCTTTGAAATTGTCACCAAATCCTGCAATGTTTACTATGCCGTAACGGGTAGTTTGGTATTCCTGTGGAAAAGCTTTTTTATAGAGATGCCGTATAATATTTTTATACAGACATGTTACTGGAGAGCTCATAGTTTGTTATTCCTGCTATGAAAGAATTGTTTCCAATATATATAGTTATATGCTTGTCAATGTGAAATAAGGATAGTTTATTTTCTTACCATTCTTCTTTAACTAACTTAAATAGCCGCATGCAGAAGAAGATTGTCCCTGTGTATGACTTCCGGATAATGGGCATTGCCAAGAGCTGCGGCAACTTCAAGCCTGCTGAGCCCCTTTATTTTGCGAAGTTCTGAGGCGGAATAATTGGAAAGCCCCACGGCAATTTTTTTGTTTTGATAGACAACAGCAACGATACTGCCGGCGCCGAAATTGCCTTCAACATGGGTAATGCCGGCGGGAAGCAGGCTTTTTCCCTTTTCAGAAAGGGCAAGATAGGCTCCTTCGTCAACAGTGAGCACGCCTTGCGCGTCAGACTGATAGGCGAGCCAATATTTACGGCGTGAAACAGGGTCGTCGGTGGGGCAAATCCAGGTACCGATTTTTTCGCCTTGCAGCGCGCGCAAAATAATATTGGGCTCTTTGCCGGGGATAATAAAGGTAGCTACACCAAGTTGGGCAGAACGTCTGGCTGAAAGAAGTTTGGAATACATGCCGCCAGTGCCGACACTTGTTTTTCCGCCGCAAAGCTCGTCCAGATTAAGATCTTGGATATTGTCAATATATTCCATAATTTCAATGGGTTCATCAGGATATTTGAGCGGATTTTTGGCTAAAACACCCTTGGTGGAAGTGAGATTAATAGAAAGGTCTGCTTCTACAATATTGCACAAAAGGCTTGCCAGGGCGTCGTTGTCGCCAAATTTCAATTCATGAATGACGACTGTGTCATTTTCATTGACAATGGGCACAACATTCCACTGCAAAAGCTGCTGAAAGGTATTTTTTGCATTGAGAAAGCGTTCACGGCTGCGCAAATCATCACGGGTAAGCAAAATTTGCGCACAAAGTATGCCGTGCTTTTGGAAAAGCACTTCATACTCATGCATAAGCTTGCCCTGTCCAATGGCGGCAGCGCCTTGTTTGCCTGCAAGTCCCTCGATTTTATAGCTTGCTCCCAGTGTTTTTTTTCCGGCAGCTACAGCACCGGAGCTGACTAAACAGACTTTTTTGCCCATTTTGTGCAAGTAAGCAATTTGTTCCACAAGGTTTTCCAAAACAGGAAAAGAAAGTCCGTTTTCATCGGTGAGAACAGCAGAACCCACTTTGATAATAATGCATTTTGCGTTTTCAAGAGCTGTTTGTTTGGTGATAGCTGCCATAATATTAAACCTTAATATAATTCGTAAGTATTAATTGGGACTAGGGCTTTTCCGATAAATCTTGAGAATTTTATTTTTCTACGCTTTTATATTAAAAAGTTTTGAGAGAGGGTACAGGGAGAGAACTTTTTCAAAAGTTCTTTCCCTGTAAAATTGCAACTATTTTCGGAAACGCTCTAATCTCGTACATAAAAGACTTCAATTTCGGGAAATTCCTCATCTTCCAGTAATTCTTCTTCCTGATAGCGGATAAGGGCTTCATTGGTTTCAAGCTCATTGCGAAGTTCCCACATTTTGCGCACCAGTTTGTCAAGCCCCGTGCCTTCTTTGGCACTGATAAAGAAAATTTCCCGATTTTCTTTTTGTGCCAAATCTTTGATTGCCTGCAATTCTTCTTCTGACAGCAGGTCAATTTTATTAATCACTTCAATTTGCTGTCTGGCGGAAAGTTCGGCGTCAAAAAGGCGCAGTTCGTCATTGATGAGGTCAAAGCCGGCAAAAGGATAGTCATTTTGATTGATATCCTGAGCAGAAAGAATATGCACAAGAAAACGAGTGCGCTCCACATGCTTTAAAAATCTGTCACCCAGTCCAAGCCCGGTATGCGCACCTTCAATAAGCCCCGGAATATCTGCAATAATCATGCGGGAATCAGGGTCAAATTCATCAATGATGACACCAAGATTAGGGCTAAGGGTTGTAAACGGATAATCGGCAATTTTAGGTTTTGCCGCAGAAATTTGGGATAAAAAGGTGGACTTGCCTGCATTGGGCAAGCCAAGCAAGCCGGCATCTGCTAAAATCTTGAGCTCAAGACGCAGGGATTTTACTTCGCCCTCTTCACCTTTTTGTGCAAAGCGCGGAGCACGGTTGGTAGCGGATTTAAAATGTTCATTGCCTTTGCCGCCGCGTCCGCCTTTGGCAATTAAAATGCAGGCTTCCGGGTCAGAAAGGTCAGCAATGAGCACTTCTTCAAATTCCGTTCTTTCAAAAATTTGTGTACCTACCGGAAATTCCAAAATAAGGTCATCACCTTTGCGTCCGTCGCATTGGCTGCCTTGACCGTCACTGCCTTTTGGGGCTTCATAGATACGTTTCAGGCGGAAGTCATAGAGAGAGTGGAGCCTGTTTGTTGCTTTTGCATAAATAGACGCACCGTCACCACCGTTGCCGCCGTCAGGACCACCGCGGGGAATAAATTTTTCACGTCGAAATGACATGCAGCCATTTCCGCCTTTACCGGCTTTTACCTGAATAAGGGCTTCATCAACAAAACGCATACAAACTCCGAATATAAAAGTAAAAAAGGCGAGAAGAAAAATTTCTCTTCCCGCCTTGAAAAACGTATTGTGTTAAATTTATGCAGCTGAAACTGCAAGAGGAACAATGTGTACGCGTTTGTATTCTTTGCGTTTGCGTACAAATGTTTCAAATTTAACTGTACCTTCGATTTTGGCGAAAAGGGTATAGTCACGACCCATACCAACGTTTTCACCAGGATAAATACGAGTGCCGAGTTGGCGAACAATAATATTACCAGCGAGAACTTTTTGACCGCCGAAGCGTTTTACGCCACGTCTTTGTCCTGCAC
>CAOMFZ010000160.1 GCA_948482415.1 uncultured Mailhella sp. | reverse complement strand
CAAAAAATCAAAAAACTCTCTTAAAAGTTGCTTGACTAATAGGGGGCATTACATTTGCTATTCTACAATTACTTGAGAGGAACTTTTAATGGCTAAGTCAATTTATGTTGGTAATTTACCCTGGTCAACTTCTGAAGAACAATTAAAACAATTATTTCAAGAAGTTGGTAATGTATTATCAGTAAAACTTATCAACGATCGTGAAACAGGAAAACCAAAAGGTTTTGGTTTTGTTGAAATGGAAGATAATGAAGCGCTTGCTGCGATTGAAAAATTTAATGGCTCTGAATACGGCGGACGCACATTAAAAGTAAACGAAGCAAATCCAAAGAAAACAAAATAAAAACATACACGCAACAAATTTCAAACAAAAAGCATGTACTTACATACATGCTTTTTTTATTTATAACGATTTTTCCTATGCCAATATGGATAATTTAAGCATTTTCGGTTAACATTAAAGCTTTTCCTTGTAACATTAAGAATATTAATTCCCTGTTATGGACAACGTCCATAACAGGGCTTTGAGGGGGATTGGGGGAGCGGTAGCCGTTGCCAACTTGTTGGCTTACGGATAGCGACAGCAGAGATAATCATTTCCCCCAAAGAAAATAAAAATTACGAATGTTATGCGGAAATGCTCTGGGGTAAGCTAAAAGGTGTTTACCTGTAGTGCCCCCATTAGCTTTGCCCTGCAAAAAAGCAGGGGGAGTGTACTCCCCCATAAGATTATGTTTTATAAAGAATAGAAAAAGTTTTTTGCGGACTTCTTTTTTTGAAAAAAGAATTTATGCGCGTTTCCAGCCTTTTTCGTTTTCCAGAAATGCATAAAATTCAGGATGTTTCAAAGGTGTGCGGGTACTGCCGTTTCTGGTTTTGAGTTCTTTGCCCAATTCTTTCAAAAGGTCTCTGTTTTCCTTGTTTGCGGTTTTGCCATATCTCTTTAAAATATGGTCAAGTTCGTGATCCTCGGAAAAGTTAATAAGTTCGCGGTCTGATGCCATAAGCTTACTCCTTTTTTATTATCTGGTTGAATTTATAATAAATCTATTGTTTTTTATTTGTCAATACAATTTCCGGAGAAAAGGAATGATTTTCTCCTGCAATCCGCTATGGTTATTTATTAATTGTATGCTGAAGCGCGGCAGCCGGGTAACGCAAAAAGCCTAAAAAAGAAAAGGGCAGATTGACTGCCCTTTTTTTGTAATGAGAATTAATATTTTTTGCCGCGTTTTTTCATTGCCTGCATGCCGCCTGAGGAGTTGACCGCATGTCTGCCGTGTTTTTTGAATTTAAGCAGGCACTCATAGGCTCGTGTACCTGAGTTGCAGATGAACGCAATATTTTTATCCTGCGGAATTTTATCGATATTTTCTGTAAAGGTTTCCAGCGGAATATTAATCCAGTAATCAGGATATCTTTTTACAATTTCAAGCGGAGCCTGTCCTGCGCGCGTATCAATAAAGATGTAGTTATTGGTTTCGCGTTCTGCAAAAAGTTTGTCAAATTCTTCCGGTTTAATAAATTCGCCAAGACCGCTGATAATATTATCAGCCACATTGCCCGCAGTATTGAAAACGTCCATGGCAGAGGCAAGAGGCGGAGAATAGGAAACTTCGGCAATGGAGAGTTCGTGCAAAGTAGGTTTGCCAAATTGAAGCATAGTCGCCATGCTGTCGATACGCGCCTTGACTGCCATGCCGTCAGCGCAGTAGCCCTGCATGCCCAAGATTCGGCGAGTTTTCTTTTCGACAACCACCTCTAACGTCATCATATTTTTTTCAGGGTAAAAATGGGCTTTATCCAGCTGTTCCATGTTGATGCTCATAACGTCAAAGCCTGCTTTTACTGCCATATCTTCATTGAGCCCTGTGCCAGCTGCTGTGCCTTTATGCATTTTCATGCACCAGGTACCCACAACGCCGGGGAATGTTTCCATGCCGGTTTGCGGGTTGCCGCCGGCAATATTGGTACCGATAATGCGTCCCTGTCTGTTGGCAAGGGAGCCCATGGGCAAATGCATTTCTTTTTCGGTAATCAGGTTTTTAATGGCAATAAGGTCACCGCCCGCATAAATGTGGGGATCGGAGGTCTGCAAATATTCATTGACGCAGACGCCGCATTTTGGATTGCATTTGAGCCCTGCTTTTTCAGCCAGTTCGTAATTAGCCTTTACGCCCATGGCGAGCACCACATGGTCTGCTTTAATACGGTGTTTAGTGGTGACAACTTCGCAGACGTCGCCGTTTTCATCGCCCACAAATTCCAGCACGTCTTCTTCGGAAATGACTTTTATGCCTGCTTCTTTCAGGTCATTTTTAATCATGTCGGAAATGGTGCTTGAAACAAGATTGGGGAGCATGCGCGGTGAACGTTTAATCAGAACGCAGGGGATATTCCAGATATCCGCAAGACCGACGGCAATTTCAATGGCAGTAAAGCTTGCGCCGATAATCACCATATTTTTCATGCCGTTTTCGCAGTGTTTGCGGATTTTTTCCGCGTCTTCAAGTCCGGCAATGGTGGTAATATTATTAAGTTCAACGCCTTTGATATTGGGCACAATGGCACGGCTGCCCATGCCCAGCACAAGTTCGTCATAAAAAAGTTTTTCCTGTGCGCCTGTGTCCATGTTTTCAGTGAGAACATATTTTTCCTGACGATTGATTTCAATGGCTTTGGTTCTGATTTTTACGCAGTCAATTTCTTTGACTGTTGTAAAAAAGTGGGGGTCACGGACAACATTTGCACTGGTTGCGCGCAGGGCATTGAGATTATCCACTTCGGAAGAAATGTAAAAAGGCATGCCGCAGCCGCCGTAGGAAATAAATTGCCCCTGATCGATAAGGGTAATTTCCGTATCGGGATTGAGGCGCTTGCAGCGGGTGGCAGCTTTTGTGCCAAGGGCAACAGCACCGATAATAAGAATTTTCTTTGCCATATCAGCTCCTTCTTTATTGGGAAATATTGTAGGGCAAAAACAAAAAATAGTCAAAGCTAAAAAGAAATATGCTTCTTGCTCCAGTGGCTGATGCTTGCTTTTATAATGCGGTGGCGGGGCAGTACAAGGTCAAGCAGGGCATAAAAATGGGGGGAATGATTATGAAAAATCAGGTGGCAGAACTCGTGCAGAATGACAAACTCAATGTATTCAAGGGGTAAGCCCATGAGGTGGGTGGAGAGCATAATGCGGGCTGTCCTTCTCCCTCTTTCTGGTTTTGGGGAAATTTTGCAGGAACCAAAACAGCGTTTGCAGGAACGAAAGGAAAGCGGCGGGCAGGCAAGATGATAAGACGTTTTTATGGGGTGTTGGAGAAGAAAATGGGCAGTTTTTTCCTGAAAGACCTGCCAAAGCTGCTGATAATACCAGCTTAAAAAAGACCGGGCTGTTTTTTTGCGCCAAGCCGTGAGTTTGCGGGCGCAGTCTCCTTCATCTCTGCACTGGACAAAGATTTCTGCATTGGTCAGGCTGACGGCGGTGTGGCTGTTTTGTAAGATCGGCAGGGCATGGAGAAAGACTTGTTCCTGATTGAAAAAGGTATTTTGGGCAGTAAACAGGAGTTTTTCCTTTTGCGTACAGGCGCTTGTCTGACTGTGGACAGGAAAAGCTTTGCCAAAAATGAACAGTTCTTTGGTGAAAGGAAGGGCTTGCTTATCTTGTTCCTGAAACTGCTCACTTTGGGATAAAATCCAGTCAATGTGCTTTAAAATGCTTTGTTCGGCGTATCGGTGAGGGATACGGACGGGCATTTTTATTTCCAGAAAATACGGAGCGGTGAGACGCAGGCGGACAGTTTTATATTTGTCAAAAACAAGCTTATAGGTGATTTTCTGTTCGTTATAAATGAAATTGTATTCTTGAGGTTTGGCTTTTAACATAATAGCTTTTTAGTATAAAATTCAAAGCACGTCAAAAGGTGAGTTATTTTGGAACGTTTCTCTGTGGCATTCATTACTAATTATATATCGTTAAAAGATTGCTTCGTCGTTCCTCGTACAGCTCTTAGACAAAACCAAAGGTTTTAAGTC
>CAOMFZ010000159.1 GCA_948482415.1 uncultured Mailhella sp. | reverse complement strand
CATCGGTGATTTGGGATATATCATTATTATTAATGCCGAAGATCGGGAATTAACCATTCGTTTTGATGAGCGTAATATTATCTATGATTTTGAGGAACTGGACGAAATTGTGCCGGCTTATGCCATTACTATTCATAAGTCGCAGGGGGCTGAATATCCTGTCGTTATTGTACCGCTTTTAATGCAACATTTTGTGATGCTTGAAAGAAATTTAATTTATACGGCTGTGACAAGGGGCAAGAAAATGGTTGTCCTTGTGGGGCAGATGAAAGCGCTTGCCATGGGCGTAAAAAATAATAAAATACGCAAGCGTTATACATGGCTTGCAAAGCGTTTGGCTCTTGATGAACATGCCTTGCGGGAGGATATGCTGCCATTTGCAATGGATAAAAAGCAGGAAAAAAATCCTGTGCAGGTGCCGGGCGGGTCAGAAATTGAGGGCATACCGGATGTTCCTGATGTGCCTGACAATTTTGACGGAATGGACTTTTTGCAGCCGCTTGATGAAGATACAGTTTACTATGGTGATGACTGGAGGGAAGAAGAGTGAAAAAGAACTCTATAGTGCAATTTGGTCTTGTTTTTCTTTGTGTTTTGCTTTTAACTGCCTGCGGACAGAAACAAATTTCTGTTAATACTGTGACAAGAATTGCCGATGAAGCAAAAATCAGGCAGTCTCCTGCTTTTTTTGCTGATAAATTGCCTGCAAAAGAACAAGTCCTTTTATCACAGGAAGAACAGCAAAAACAATATGAAAAATTTAAAAAGAATTTTGTCAATATCTGGAAGCAAACAAAGCCTTTTAAAGGAAATTTGGCATATTTTCGCTCCTATGTGCAGGTGCCTGCTGAAAAACGCGGCTATGCAGAAAATTTGCAGCGCTGGTCAGATAAGCATTATCAGGCTTTGGCGCATAATGCACAGTATGAGACGTTCCCGTCCATGGCTCGAAACGGACTTG
This sequence comes from uncultured Mailhella sp., assembly GCA_948482415.1. GTDB lineage: Bacteria > Desulfobacterota > Desulfovibrionia > Desulfovibrionales > Desulfovibrionaceae > Taurinivorans. The sequence continues at coordinate 3,073 of CAOMFZ010000159.1, read as the reverse complement.
TGGTCAGTGATGCCGGTTTGCGTTTAGCACCGACCGATAAGCCCTATTTTATTAATCCCAAACGTTCCGGACAGGCTTATCCCTTTGATATGTTTCAAAATTCAACTTTGCGCGTGGGAGCGGCTGTCAAGGTTTTTCACGTTTCCTATGATAATGCATGGTATTATGTGGAAGCGACCAATGCCAGCGGCTGGGTGCATAGAGAACATATTGCTTTTACCACGCCTGAAATTGAAGACTTATGGGTAAATGCACGGGAATATGTTGCCGTTACCCGTGATAATGTACTTGTAAAAAATGAAAATTTTTGTGAAGCAGTTAATTTAGGCTCAGTTCTGCCTTTAGTTTCAGAAAACGGACAAGACTATGTTCTTGCAGTGCCTTTGCAGGGGCTTTACGGCGAAGCACATCTTGAACACTGTTATATTGAAAAGAAAAATGCCGTCAAAATGCCTTTATTTTTAACAGCAGACAGAGTTGCGCAATTATCCGAACAGCTTATGGGCAATGTTTACGGCTGGGGCGGCATGTATAATAATCGTGACTGTTCTTCTACTTTGCAGGATTTATTTACTCCCTTCGGTATTTGGCTGCCTCGAAATTCTTCTCAGCAGGCAAAGGCTGGGCAAAGAATAATGCTCACCAATTTATCCGAAAAAGAAAAGGAAGACCGTATTCGCAGTCTTGCAATACCTTTTCAAACTTTGCTGTATTTGCCCGGACATATTGGCTTATACCTGGGGCAATTTGACGGTAAAGCTGTTATGCTCCACAATATGTGGGGAATTCGTATCCATGAGGTTGAACGGTTTGTCGTTGGAAAAACAGTGATTACGACTCTTTATCCCGGAAAGGAATTGCAGGGCTACAGCAGCAGCCTGATGTCACGGGTGCAGTCTTTGACCATTGTAGGAAGAGAGAATGAGCTTTAGTTTTCAAATCCTGACCTATGGCTGTAAAGTCAATCAATACGAATCGCAGGCAATACGCGAGTATTGGCAAAGTCTTGGGGCAGGAGAAGTTCTTGAAAAAGGAGAAATTCCTGATTTAATCCTGCTTGCAGGCTGTGCGGTGACGGCACAGGCTGTGGCTGATGCACGGCAAATGGTGCGCAAGATTTTGCGGGAAATGCCGCAGACGAAAGTTATTGTCACCGGCTGCTGCGCCAGTGTCGAGCCACAGGATTTTTGCTTTGAGAATGTACTTGCCATAGTTCCCCAGACTGCAAAATGGAATTTACTGCATTATCATCCTTTTGCCTTACCACAGGAATTTGTTGAAAAAAATACGGAATATCCTGATTTTACGATTAAAAATTTTGCCCGCTCCCGTCCTGTTTTGAAAATTCAGGACGGCTGTTCCCACTTTTGCTCTTATTGTATTATCCCGTATATGCGGGGCAAAGCGCGCTCCCGCTCAGTCAAAGAAAGTTTGGCAGAACTTCGGCATTTATTTGAAGCAGGTTTTCGGGAAATTATGATTTCCGGGATTAATTTGCGGCAATTTTATATGGACAGGCTCAACTTTTGGGGTTTTTTGCGCTTGGTTGAAAAGGAATTTGGCGCAGAATGGAAGGGGAAGGCAAGACTGCGTATCAGCTCCTTAGAGCCAGCTCAGCTCAATGATGAGGGTTTGGAAACATTGGAGCAATGTTCTTTATTGTGCCCGCATTTACATTTATCCCTGCAAAGCGGTTCTGCCGCAGTTTTGCAGCGCATGGGGCGTGAACATTATACGCCCGAATATATGGCAGAACAAATCAATAAAATTAAAATCTTTTGGAAAACATTCGGGCTTGGAGCTGATTTTCTCATGGGATTTCCGGGCGAGACAGAGCAGGAAGTTAATGAAACCCTTGCGTTAGTTGATGCGCTGCCCTTTACCTATGCCCATGTTTTTCCCTTTTCAGTGCGCAAAGGCACAAAAGCGGAAAATTTGCCGAATCAGCTGGAAAAACATGTAAAACAGGAACATGCGCAAAAAGTTCGGGCAAAAATTGAAGAAAAAAAACAACAGTTTTTACAGGCAATGCTTCAAAAGGAGCAAATGCATTTAAGTCTGGATATGGGAACCGATGAGGGCTGGAATGAGTTTTATGTGGCGTGTCACTTGGAAAATGCCCCCAAAACTCACGAGCTTTTAGCAGTAAAACCACATCACATTGAAAATACTATACTTTTTGTAAAACAAATAGAAGGATAAGGTATGAAAATTCTTCGCAGTATGACGGGCTTTGGACGCTCTGTGCAAAATAATGATTTGTACTCTTTGATTTGGGAAATTCGCAGTGTAAACGGGCGATTTTTAGATATAAAATGGAAATTGCCGGCGCTTTTGCGTCCTTTTGAAAGCCGTTTTGAAAAAATTGTGCGCCGGTATGCTGCACGCGGACGCGTAGAAATTGCACTGACCTTGCAGGAAGTTAATCAAAACAAGCTTGTTTCTTTTGATTATACGCAGGCACATGCCATGCTGGGGGAATTGGAAAAACTTGCTAAGGAGCGGGGTGAAAGCTATCAGGCTGATTATAACAGTTTGTTAAAAATTCCTGCTCTTTGGATTGGCAGTGAAGAAGAAGCAGATGAAGAACTTGTCCTTTTTGCAGAGGAAAGCCTTATTCAAGCGCTCAAGGATTGGAATACGTCCCGTGAAGAAGAAGCAAAAAGTCTGAAAGCTGACCTTATGATGCGCTTTGCCAAAATGCGTGAATGGCTGAACCAAATCAATGACAGGGCTCCGGAAGTTAAAGAAAGCCGTTTTCAGGTTGTGCGGGAACGGGTGCAGGAAGTTTTGCAGCGCATGGAAGTGAGTTTTGACGAAAACAGGTTTTTGCAGGAAATTGTGCTGATTGCAGATAAACTCGATGTCAGCGAAGAATGTACGCGCCTTGATGCCCATATTAAACGGCTTTTTGAACTTATGGACAATGCCGAAGATGCAGGCAGAAAGCTTGATTTTACTTTGCAGGAAAGTTTTCGGGAAATTAATACCTGCGGCAATAAGGTACAGGATTCTGCGGTGTCCGTGATTGTGGTTGATTATAAAAATGAGCTTGAAAAGTGCCGTGAGCAGG
>CAOMFZ010000158.1 GCA_948482415.1 uncultured Mailhella sp. | reverse complement strand
TAATATTCGCAGATGCCGCTGCGAAGTTCCGGAATGCCGGCAACAGCCGTGTATTTGGTGAAATTTGCGTCAATAGCGTCTTTGCCTGCTTTGGCAATGTGGGCCGGGGTGGGGAAATCCGGTTCGCCCACAGCAAGGGAAATAACATCTATGCCTTTATTTTTCAGTTCCAATGCTTTTGCGTTGACAGCAAGTGTTGCTGATGGTTTTATTTTTGATACTCGTTGTGCTAATTTCATAGGAAACTCTCTTTATTGTAATGTGTAAATTCTATGCATAACAGGGGTGACTGTCAATATAATCCTTTATTTTTCTTTTATGTTTTATGCTGCTTTCTTTATGCGGTCCTGCCTGAAAATTTTGTATGCAAGTTTGCAGTAATAAAGAATACAAATAACATTAAGAGCGGATAGGAATAAAAAGGAAAACTTCATGGACTGCAAAAAAGCAGGAATGGTATCGGGATTAACCGTTTCCTTGCCCACATAATGAGAAATGGCAAGAGAAATAACAATTTGACTGCCTAAAATTCCCATGCTTCGCGCTGTTGCTGTCAGGCTTGAGGCAACGGAGATTTGTTTTTTAGGCACATCGCGCAAAGCAGAAACTGTGCAGGGAGAGTGGAAAACGGCAATGCCTATGCCGGAAATGGAAAGCGTGGCGTAAATATAATAAATACTTGAATTTTGGTCTAAATAAGCAGTGCCCACAAGACTTGCTGTACAAAGAATAAGCCCTAAAACAATAATATATTCAGGGTGCATTTTATCTGCCCAGCGGCCGGAAAAAGGTGCAAAACTAAATTGGGCGGCACTTTTGAAAAGCAGGAAAAATCCAGCCATTAAAGGTGTGAAGCCGCGAACTTGCTGGAAATACATGGTGGAATAATACACAAAAGCTGTTGTTCCTCCAAAATTAATCATCATGGTAATAAGCCCTAAGGTGAAACTTTTTGCTTTTGTAAAGAGTTCTATATTAATGATAGGGTACTTGGTATGATTTTGCATATACACAAAAACAGCAAGGAGGATAATTCCAACAGGAACAAACCAAATCAGGTTGAAGTACAGGCTCATAAGCCCGGCACCCAGAGAAATTGCTCCTATGCTCAGCCCAAGCATAACAGCTCCTTTGGTGTCAAATTGTTCACCGTCCAAAGTGCACCATTCAAGGCGCAGGGAGCTTCTAAAAAGAATTAAGCCGAGAACATTGGGTATCATAAGGAAAATAAATAAATATCGCCAGCTGAGGAATGTGGCGATTGCACCGGCAATAATAGGGCCAAGAGATGTGCCGAGATAGGCGGCAGAAGTGAGTATGCCTAAAATAGTGCCGCGGCGGTAAAGAGGAGTAATATTAACGGCAATGGCAGTGCTTGTGCTGATAAGCAGGGCAGTGCCAATACCTTGGAACAGCCTGAAAATACTGAGGATAAGAAAGTTTGGAGAGAAAAAAAGTCCGATCAGGGTAATAAAGCAGATGATAAAGCCAAGCGTCATCATTCTGCGCAGACCAAAAAGGTCGCTCAGTCGTCCGCCGATAGCCCCAAAATAGCCTTGGGAATAGGCAAAAAGCATAACAATAAGAGAAAGAGTTGCCGCAGAAGAATTAAAATCCAGCGCAACAGAGGGCAAAATCGTTGTTACTCCGCTGTAGAGCAGGGGAGAGAAAAAGTTTGCGATCCATAAGGAAACGTAAACCCAGAACATTTTTTCTGGAGGGGAACATTCTGCCGGCATAAAAAATCCTCAAGTTTAACGCTGGTTATAAAAAAGGATTAGAGCAATTCCGGAAATAATTGCAACAAATTTTTTTAAAAAAGCTTAAAAAGTTTTGTAAAGGGGTGCAGGGGAAGAAACTTTTTCAAAAGTTTGTCCCCTGCATAAAAATTCCATAATTCACGGCTCCAGTATAGGCGTTCTGAAGTTTTTGTCAAACCTTATCGGAAAAATGTGTGAGGTGATTTTTTGGGCTGTTAACTCCTTATTTTTCTGTTTTAACCCAACATGGCAAGAGCGTCATTTTGTTCACGCACAAAACGGCTTCTGGCAGCCTGCTGGACAGCAGCTGTTGAAGAGGCAAATTTATTTTTTCTGTTGGCATAAATATTTTTGATAAATTCAGCCTGATGTTCCTTTGACTGAATGGTGTTTTCTTCGCTTTGCGCTGATTTTGTTTCTTTTTCAAAACCAGCCATTAAGAGTTCATTGTTTTTTTGTTCTGTTTCAGCTGATGCTGTATCTGATGCCGCATTTTTTTGCGTCATACGGGAAAGTGCCTGATCAATGACCCGTTTTGCTCCTGCCACACCATGCTGGACAGCAGTGCTGAAAATCACTTCCTTGAGTGCAGGAGAAATTTTATCATTCCACTTTTTTCCTACATAATTAAGCACAGGCTCGTAATGGCTTTCTACAATAAAGGAATGTTCCAGTTCTTTCATGCGTTCTGGATTTTCCGCACAAAGCTTTTTCCACGCAGCAGGAACAGCGCCTGACCTGCTTCCGGTATTGGCTTTGCCGGCATTTCTGAGGGTCTTTGCCCATTCAGGCTCTTCTTTTTCCAAAAAAGTCAAAAATTTGTCAAAGGTTCCTGCCTTGGAAGAAAGCTGGTAGGTGCCGTAAGACGTACCGCCGTTTCTGTCATAGCCGATAGCCTGACTTCCCTTTGTGGAAGATTCAAATTTTTTCGCCAAATTACCAAGGGCATCTGTTTCGGCAGTATTGGCTGTATCCTGGCTTTGTTTTGTCATTTTTTTATGTATTTGTTCCGGATTTTGTTCTCTTTTGGCAAGACGGGATAAAATTCCCAGAGACCTGTTATCCAATGACATGGCCTGCATTCCGCGCATGGCAAGGCTTGTCTTTTTATCCAGCTCCAGAGGCTGCGCATAATTTATTGGCATGCCAAGGCTTTTTTCAGGAATGTTTTTTGAATTTTGTGAGGAGTTAAGGGTATCGGAAGACAGGCGAATATTTCCGTTTTTATCAATGTTGGCTCCTTGTTCCGCAAGGGTAGGAGAAAGCCCTGTCTGCGTGCGTTGTCCTGTTTGCGCACTTTGCTGCTGGGCTGCTGCCAATGCCCGGACAAGATTTTGTGAGTGCAGCTCGGAAGAAAAGCCGGAAACTGTATTCAGCAGGGATTCCTGAGAAAAACCTTGCTGCATCTGCTGCATGGCGGGCTGTAAGGCAGACTGCGGATTGTCCTTATTTTGCATTTTATTCAGCAGATATTCATTATAACCGCCGCCGTAAAGGGGTTGTGATAAACTTAAACTGTCGTATGCCATAAAAAACTCTCTTTAAATGTAAAATAATTGTTATCATGCTTTAGTTTGCAAAAAACGTGCCTTTGTTGTATTATATTGAAATAATTTATAAAAAAATATTTTGTCAAAGCTATGACGTTTTTTGTGAAAAATAATCTTGTTGCGGAAAAAGGAATTTATCGTTATAAGAAAACTGATTAATGAATTAATGCATACGTTGGAGGCAGCATGTTTGTCTATCTTATTGGGGCAGGTCCCGGAGACCCCGGACTCATTACCTGCAAAGGTTTGGACGCGCTTAAGCGTGCTGATGTTATTGTCTACGATTATCTGGCAAGTGATGTATTATTGGGATATGCCCGTGCTGATGCCGAAAAAATATATGTAGGAAAAATTGCCGGCAATCATGCCATGAAGCAGGAAGATATTAATGCGCTGCTGGTGAGAAAAGCCAAAGAAGGCAAAATTGTTGCGCGTCTCAAAGGCGGTGACCCTTATATTTTCGGACGCGGCGGCGAAGAGGGCAGAGCTTTATTTGACGCTAATGTGCCTTTTTGCGAAGTACCCGGAATTACGAGTACCATAGCAGGACCGGCTTATGCAGGTATTCCCTTGACAGACAGAACAGCTGCTTCTTCTGTAACCATTATCACCGGACACGAAGACCCCACCAAGCCGGATTCTGTTCATAATTGGAATGCTCTTGCCCAAAGTGCTTCAACCCTTGTTTTTGTTATGGGTATGAAGAATTTGCCGGAGATTTCCAAAAATTTAATCAATGCCGGTATGGATCCCAATACGCCT
>CAOMFZ010000157.1 GCA_948482415.1 uncultured Mailhella sp. | reverse complement strand
TCCCCTGCACCCCTTTACAAAACTTTTTAAGCTTTCTTATAAAAAATTGTTGCAATTATTACTAATGCTCTAGTTCATTTCCGATAAATCTTGCGACTTTTATTTTTCTACGCTTTTATATTAAAAAGTTTTGAGAGAGGGTACAGGGAGAGAACTTTTTCAAAAGTTCTTTCCCTGTAAAATTGCAACTATTTTCGGAAATGCTCTAAAAGTTTTTCCCCTGTAAAATTCTCAAGATTTATTGGAAATACCCTAAGGGCAGTTAAAAAATATTAAATTTTTTTCCGTATAATTAGCGAATGCAGTATTTTTTGCTACAATTTCATGCTAACTTGAAGAAAAAGTTTAAGTGGGTTGTATGAAGATGAGCATGCTAAATACCTCTTTTTCTCAAAAACAGTGGCAGACACAATTCTTGAAATCAGCCGGGGCTGCATTGTTTGGTTTAGGAATATGGCAGATTCTTGCCTGTGTTGTTCAGTGGACACGAGGCATACCTTTTCCCACTCCCTTTGATTGTCTTCTCAGTTTGCAAGGACTTTTGAGCGGTTCTTTATTTTTGGATTTCACTATTTATGATCATACTTTTGCAAGCTGTCTGCGCTGGTTTATCGGATTTAATATTGCTTTTGGCGCCGGTATATTATATGCGTTTACGGCTTTTTGGTTTCCTTTTTTTCGTGCTCTAAGCATGCCTACGGTTGAAGTTTTGCAGCTTATTTCGGGTTTGGCATGGGTGCCTGTGGTAATTTTGCTTTTTGGGCTTGGACCTGCCGCAACGTTGGCAATTATTGTTTTTACAACATTTCCCGTAATAGCTGTTTCCACTTTTATGGGCTTTTCCAATGTGGATACTGACCATGTGCGTGTGGGGCAAATGTGTGGGTATGGTTTTTGGGGAATATTTAAAAGTATTTATTTTCCTGCTGCCTTGCCCCATATTTTAAGCGGAACTCGTATTGCTATGGGAACATCATGGCGTGTACTTGTTGCTGCTGAAATGGTTGTGGGCTCAGGACAGGGATTGGGCTTTGCTATCATTCAATCACGCTGGACAATGGATTATGCTTCTTCCTTTGCCTGCATTGTGATCATTGCTTTGATAGGACTTGCACTGGAACGATTTGTTTTTGTTCCTTTAGAACAGCATACGATAAAGCGCTGGAAGCCGGCATATGAAAACTGATATCCTTCATTTAAAAAATATTCATCATTTTTTTCCTGCTCCAACAAGAAGCGGAGAATTGGAAGCCTTGCGTGTTCCGGAGCTGACTGTACAAAAAGGTGAATTTTTAGCATTGACAGGACCAAGCGGCGGAGGAAAATCCACATTGATAAATCTCATTGCCGGATTTTTTCATCCCACGCAGGGCACTATTTATAAAGAGGATAAAGAAATTCAGGGAGCAGGCCCTGACCGTGTAGTGGTATTCCAAAAACATGCCTTATTTCCATGGCTTACTGCTTTTGAAAATGTGGCATACGGACTGCGCAGGCAAAATATTTCTGCAAAGGAAATCCAGGAACGAGCGGAGCATGCATTGGCTATGGTCGGACTTTTGCCCTTTGCGCAAGCCTATCCCGCATCGTTATCCGGTGGAATGTGTCAGCGGGTGGCTTTGGCTCGCGCCTTGATTTTGAAGCCCGATATTCTTCTTTTGGATGAACCGCTTGCATCGCTCGATACCGCAACACGTTTCAGACTTCAAGATGAAATACTTGAATTGTGGAAAACGCAAAATTGGACTGTGATTTTAGTGACGCATCAATTAGATGAGGCTGTGTATATGGCTGATCGTATTGCGCTGTTATATCCGCCGCCTCAAGGCTTGGCGCAAATATTTACTGTGCCCGTTCCGCGGGCAAGAAACCGCAATGACAGACAATTGAAACAACTGACAGAACAACTGGCAAATATGCTTGGTGCAGACTGTTCAGAAAATTGATAACAGGAGAAAATTGTTATGGGTAAATTTCGTCTTCTTGTAACGTGTCTTTTGGGGCTTACATTTTTCTCATCAGGCTTTAGTGCAGCAGCGCAGGCTGAAACAACATGCCGTTTGGCTTATACGGCTAAAGTTCATTATGCACCGCAAATCCTTGCTCTGAAAAAAGGCTGGTTTTCAGCTCCAAATGTGAAATTTGAAGCCGTTGACTTAGGCATGACAACAGGAATTTCAGCAGCAGAAGCTTTGGTAAGCAGAAGTGCTGATATCGCTGTTATGGGCGATGTTCCTGCCATTATTGCTTTAACTTCAGCCCGTCCGTGTTTATTGGTTTGTTCGTATGGCGGTGGTGAAGATATGCATGCAATTATCGTATCAGAAAACTCTCATATTAAGACGGTTGATGATTTGGCAGGAAAAAAGATTGGAGTGCATTTTGGTTCAAGTACCCATGGCGGAATCAATCTTTTTTTAAAAAAACATAATTTGTTATCTTCAGTAACATTGGTTAACACTCCGCAAAAAAATTTAATAGAAGCTTTGGTAAGCGGCAGCATTGATGCTTTTGCTGCTTCAGAGCCTTCTCCGACACTGGCATTGATGAAAATACCAAATGCTCATTTATTGACGGCGTTAAACGGTCTTGGCAATACATATCCTTTAATGATGGTAACAACAAAATCTTTTGCAGAGGAACATCCTGAAATTTTGCAGGCTGTTATTGAAGGAACCCGCAAGGGAGTAGAATATATTAATGCCGATCCGGATAATGCAGGAATTGAATTGAGTAAAACGACAGGAAGTCCTGCCGGTGTTGAGCAGCAAACTCTTCGCAAATTGACATGGGATGTTCGGCTTGATGAAGAGATTATTAATAGTTTAAAACAAACAGCTGAATTTTTAAAGAGTATTAATCGGCTGAAAAATGTTCCGGATATCCGGCATATGGTATTTACCGGTTTTACTCAAAAAAATTAACAGAACATTATTACAGGAAGATACATTATTAACCATGGCACAGCAATCTTTGACAGCAATCTTTATTGCTGTGCTGTGGGAAAGTATTGAAGGATGGCAGTTATGTTTTATGGCAATACAATTAATTCATTTTCATCTTTTCTTGACGACTGTTGTGCCCGTACCATGCATGGTGAAGAACTTTCACGGGATGAAATTCTTTGTTTGCTTGATATTGCTCCTGATGCGGTGCAAAGTGATATGATGCGGAGCAAAGCAAGGGAAATGGCTGCTATACTGTGCCAAAATCAAGGGAAAGTTTGGAGTGCTGTTGGTATTGAAAATAAATCTTGTCCCATGAATTGTGAGTTTTGCTCTTTCGGGGAGAAATGGGGATTAATTAAAGAAGAATCTGAATGGTCAGATGAGGATATATTGCAGGCTGCCCGTTTTTCCGTATCGCAGCACGTTTCATGGTTTACTTTGCGTACAACAGAATTATATAGTATTGAGCGTTTGTGCGTTTTGGCAAAAAAAATTCTTACGGAAATTCCGGGCAATTATCATTTAGCGGTAAATACGGGTGAATTGACAGCAGAACAGGCAAAACAATTGAAAAATGCCGGTATAGCCGGTGTGTATCATACATTAAGGTTAGGGGAGGGAAAGGTAACGCATATTAACCCTGCATCACGCTTGGCTACAATGAAAGCAGTAGATGAAGCGGGATTAAAATTGTATCATATGCTTGAGCCTCTTGGACCGGAACATACGAATGAGGAAATTGCCGAGCGTATTCTTGCTGCCCGTAATTGTCATGCTGTTTTGGGCGGTGTAATGGCTCGGATTAATGTAAAAGGCACCCCATTTGCTGATAAAGAACCTGTTCATGAAGACAGGGTAAGCCAATTAGTTGCCATAAGCCGTATTTGCGGAGGTGCTTCTACTCCTGATATTTGTGCGGTTCCGCCAAATAAAAAGTTTTTGCAGGCAGGGGCTAATGTTGTAACCACGGAAATAGGTTCCATTCCCCGCAGTGAGCAAACGGAACATCAGACAGCATGGACAGGGTTTGGGATAACAGAGGCTTTTAATCTTTTTAAAGAGGCAGGCTATAATATTCCGCACGAAAAGAATTAATCGGTTAACTTTTCTCTATTCTAGAGCATTTCCGAAAATAGTTGCAAATAAATTTCATAAGAAAGCTTAAAAAGTT
>CAOMFZ010000156.1 GCA_948482415.1 uncultured Mailhella sp. | reverse complement strand
TATGGGGATGGGATTAGGCATCACATATCCTCTTTTGCCTTTTATGGCTATGTTTTTTGCCAATGATATGGTTTTCTTTCCTTATGAAAATGCATATCTGCTTGTTCTTTTTGGTTTCGGTGCTCTTAGCACAAAGGAATTTTTGTCATATAACTTGATTAAAATGGCTGCCACACTGGTACTCTTTTGGGTATTAGTTCTTCCATATTGGTATTTAATTGGACTTATTTAAAAATAATCACTTAACTTATCATAAAAGGAGAAAAAAATGAAAATTATTGATATTCGGATGCGTCCCCCATTTAAACCTTATTTGGGCAAGAATAATATGTTTGATACTGAAGCAACCAATCCATTTGCTATTTCCAAATTTTATAAAAATTTTGGCATGAATATGTCCAAATCCATGAAAACAGCTTCAATCGAAGATCTTTTCAAGGAAATGGATCAAGTTGGCGAAGTGACTGGTGTAGTATCAATTCGAAAAAATCAAAATGGTTTTGAGAATGATGCTTTGACTGATTTATTGGCAAAATATCCAAAACGTTTTTTGGGCGCTTGTGGTATTCCTGCTGCTGGTGAGAAAGAGACACTTCCAATATTACAGAAATATATTTGTGAAGGACCTTGTGTTGCAGCATTTATGGAACCAGGCTTTCACGGTATTAAAATTGATGATGAAAAAATATTTTCTACATATGAATTTTGTGAAAAAAACAATATTCCTCTCATGATTTCATTTGGTGGTTTTCATGGGAATACAGATGATTTCTGCTTGCCAATATATGCTGATCATATTGCTGCAACTTTTCCAAACCTTAAAATTGCATTGTGTCATGGTGGCTGGCCTTGGGTTACAGCAGCAGTACGTTTAGCTTTTAAGGCTCCAAATGTTTATCTTTCTCCAGATATTTATGCTCTTCATGCTGCAGGAGCAGTGGATTATATTGAAGCCGCAAATTATATGCTGCGTGAAAAATTTATCTATGGTTCTGCATATCCATGCGTAGATTTGCAAAGCTCTGTGAAGTTATATCTGGAAAAGCTGCGTCCTGAAGTAGTAGAAGATATCATGTATAATAATGCAGTCAGGTTTCTGAATTTAAAATAATACCTGTCTTTGTTGCTTTTTAATAATCCCGCAAATCTCAAATTTGCGGGATTATTTGTATATAAAAAGGTTTAATTTTTTAATAAAATATTATGAATGTAATATGAATACACTTTAATCTTTGGCATAGTCATATTTTTCAAAAATATCAAGACAGTTTGCCACCAGCATTGCCATTGCCCCGGAAAGCGGAATAACAGATTTTTTATCAGCTTCACTCAAATTTTTATCAAGCAGACGCTTGTAAAACAATGCAGGACATTCCTTCACTTTTTCTTCAATAATTAATTGAATATAGGCTTGAAACTGATTATCGAGAAAAGCAGTGATTTCCCCCTCTGCATAGCCATATTCCTTTAAAAAATATTTGATTGAGCGCACATATTCCAAAACCATAAATGCAGGCGCATACTGTGAAAAACCATGATAGATTGCCCCAAAAACAAAGGCATACCATTCCTTTGCAAAAGCCGCATGGGGAATATCCGATAGATATATTTTTTCCTGAAATGTTTTTAATGCATCCTTTTGGCAGTTTTTTTCAAAAATAATATAACAAACTTCAAGTGCGTCCCTAGTTGAAAGCTCTTTTTTAGTTGAAAGTTCTTTTTTCATATTTACTCACATTTTCTGATTTATCCGCATTGCTATTCACATTTTCCGTCAAGCGTACAGGATTTTCCCATAAGCACTGTGAGCTGCTCCTGCTGATTATTTTTTACAGCCTGCATGGTATTGACAACAGCCTGTCTGCACGCTTCATAGTCCACATATCCGCGCGAAATAAAATGATTAATATCATTTTCCACATAGTAAAGGGTCGGATATAAAACAATTTCCCCTAAAATATCAAAGCCTTTTTCTGTTTCATTGTACGCTTCTTCACTTATTTTTTCATCAACGAGCATTTTGAAAACAGCACTGCTTTCTGCTGCATATTTATCAGCAAACGCCTGTACTGTTTCTTCACTGAAAACATCTTTTCCCAGACCATAGAATTGAAATTGCAAAAATTCCATAATTTCCAGGGCATATTCAGGCTTAAATGACTTGAGCACGTAAAATAAACGGCTTGCCCTGCGGGAGTCCATAAAAATATCAGCCGCCTTTTGAGAATACAATAAATCCACATATGCCTGTGAAATTCTGGTTCCGGTCACACTGTACATTTTGTCAATAAATGCCTGCACATTGGGACTGTGCTTTACGCGCTGCTCCAAACTCACAGCCGGCTCAACAAGTGCCCCGGCATACACTTCAAAAGGCAGGGAAAATTCCTGCTTTATTTTGGCAATATTACTTGAAAAACCATAACACCAGGGACAAAACACATCAGATATATATAAAAAGTGCGCCATTTTTCTCTCCAAACAGATAATTAAATGAAAATAAAAAGGAAAAACAAAAAAAGCAAGATTTTTTTCTTGACTGCCCGCATAAAATGAGGCAAAAAAATGTATCAGTTTTATTTATGAAGAGGAATAGTGCTACAAACCGAACTTTTGGCATGTTTTGAAGAGTTAGCCCCTTTGGCTCTTGCCGCTCCCTGGGATAATTCAGGCTTACAAATTGCAGCCCATCGTGACGAGATTAACCATATTGCCGTTACTTTGGATCCCTGCCCTGAATCGGTCCAAAAAGCCTTAGCAATTAAGGCAGACTGTATTTTTACCCATCACCCCCTTTTACTTTCTCCTAAATATCTCAACAACTTAGATGATATTTACTATAAAACTGCTTCTCTTTTAATCAAAAATGACATTCCGCTTTATTCTGCCCATACCTGCCTTGACAGCATGCCTGCTGCGTTTTGGCTTGCTGATGAATTTGGACTTGTAAACAGAAAAATTTTAGAGCCTGCAGGCGAAATTGACACTGTCCAATATGGTATTGGCGTTTGCGGCGAACTGGCTGCCCCTCTTTCTTCCGATACTTTTTATACAAAACTTTGCCAATATCTTCCGCACACAAGACCATTTTTCAGCATTGGAAAATTACCGGACACCATAAAACGTATTGCGCTTTGCGGCGGTTCCGGCAGTTCTTTAGCCGACGAAGCTAAAAATTTTGGGGCTGACTGCCTTATTACAGGCGACACGAAATACCATACAGCCCTTGATATCACTCAAGAAAGCAAGGATTTTGCGATTATTGAAGTTGGACATCACAGCCTTGAAGAAGAAATGATGAAGCGTTTTACAGTCCTTTTGCAAAAAAAGCTTCCAAATCTTCGTATCAGTTTTATACCTTCAAAAGACCCTTTTATACAAATAATGGAGTAATGTATGAGTTTGTACCTTGAACAAATCAGACAATTAGTTGAATTGCAGCATGTTGACGATAAAATTTATGCTGTAAAAAAAGAACTTGAAGAAGCACCGCAGCAAGTTGAACGCCTGCGCGAACGCTTCAATGAAGAAGAAGCAAAAATTGCTAAAATTCAAGATAAATTACAGCACATGTATGAACAGCAAAAACGTCTTGATATGGATTTGGAAGATGAAAATGCCCGTCTCAAAAAAAGCAAATCCAAACTCATGCAAGTTGGCAATTCAAAAGAGTTTCAAGCTATGTCCAGAGAAATGGACAATATGGAACGTTCTACCAAAACCCATGAAGAAGAACGCATTGCCCTGCGTGAAGAAATTACTCTCCATGAAGAATTATTGAAAGACGCTGAAACTGTTCGCGATGAGCTCAAAATTGACCTTGCTACCAAAGAAGAAAGCCTTATTGAACGCATCAACAATACAACGCAGGAACTCGAAAAACTCAATGCTATCCACGCTGAAACAGGCAAGGACGTGCCCGAACGTATTTTGGAACGCTATGACTTTATCCGCCGCCGTCTCGAACACCCTGTTATTGTGCCCGTTAAAAACAGTGTCTGCACAGGCTGCAATATTGCCATTCCGCCGCAGACATTTATTGAAATTCAGCGCGGTCAGCAAATTTGGAGCTGTCCAAACTGTCAGCGCCTGATTTACTGGGCAGAACACTTCCAGGATCAACATCAGGATGAAAAGAAGACTCAAGCTTCCAAACCGCAGGTTTTTGCCGAAGATTTGAACCTTGGCGAGTCTTTAAACTAATTTTTCTACTTTGAGTTGGGCAGACTGTCGCTGCATATCATTTGATAT
>CAOMFZ010000155.1 GCA_948482415.1 uncultured Mailhella sp. | reverse complement strand
CCATTCTTTGAATTTTTGCTTTACAATTCTGTCTTCTAAAGAGTGGAAAGTGATAATCGCAATAATGCCGTGGGGGGCAACATGACCGATAATTTTATCCAGAAAACGGCTGAGTTGTCCCAGTTCGTCATTGACATACATGCGGATAGCCTGAAAGGTGCGGGTGGCAGGGTGATTTCTTGCTGTGGCACGCCATTTGGCAGGGTAGGCATAATAAACAATATCCGCCAGTTCCCTGGTGTTTTCAATGGTTTTTTCCTGACGCTTATCAATAATGGCACGGGCAATTCTGCCTGCCTGCGGGTCTTCACCAAGTTCTTCAATCACATGTTTGAGTGTATTAAAATCTGCTTTATTGACAAACTGATAAGCCGTTTCAGAATGGGGCATTGCCTCTTTTTGCGGCAAATACCCCTTGTCCATACGCATATTCAAAGGTCCGTCATTGTGATAACTGAAACCTCGTTCTGCTACGTCTAATTGTAAGGAACTGACACCTAAATCCAGCAATACGCCATTAAAAAGAGGAGATTTGATTTCCGGCAGTACGGCTTCAAAAGAAGCATAATCACTTTCAAAAAGATGTACCTGACTGCCAAATTCAGATAAATTTTCCTGTGCGCGGCAAAGAGCGTCCGGATCTCTGTCCAGGCCGCAAAGATTTGCCTTGATGCCCAGTTTGGAAAATTCCTGCAAAAGGGTTTTGCTGTGACCTGCCAAACCTAACGTTCCGTCCATAAACCATGGATTTTCGCATGCTTTATTTTCCTGACTCATTAAAGCCTTGATAACTTCTTGTAATAATACAGAAATATGTTTTGCATTTTGAGCAGTTACAGTCATAAGGCAACTCTATAAAGCAAAGTCTATTCCGCTGTCATTCAGTTCATCGCTCATGGCATTAAAATCTATTTCTTCCATGCTTTGCTTAAGCAGGGCAGGATTCCAGATTTCAAATCGGTTGGTAAGACCTAATATAATGATTTCTTTATCTAATTTTGCGTATTCGCGATGTTCTTGTGAAAGGCGTATTCTTCCCTGTGCGTCAATAATTTGTTCTTCTGCACCGCCAATAAATAAGCGGCGAAAAGCGCGCACACTGGAAGAAGGATTTGCAATTCTTGTAAATTGTTCTTCTAATTTAAGCCAGTCAAGCCATGGATAGGCAACAAGACAGCTGTCATAGGTTGTGATGACAACTTTAATTTCAGTTTTTGTATATGTTATTTCAGACTGTTGGCTTTCGGGAAGATTCTTTTCAGTATTTTGGGCAAGGGGGGAAATTTGTGGAGCAAAAAGACCGTTTTCAGTTTTTTGCATACGAGAGAGAAGACTTTCTCTGTATTCAGGAGAAAGCATGAAGCGACCTTTAGGGTCAAGACTGCGTTGTGATCTTCCTCTAAAATTCATTTTAACCCACTTCTTACCACTTTTTTCCACTTTTTCATTATTTATCAACTTTGTCAAGGAATAAATAAAATTTTTTGTATCTTGTTATAATCATTTTATAAAATTATTATCAGGAATATTTATCAATAAAAATAGATATTAATCTTCAATAATTAGCTCTGTTCGCTCGACAAGAGAAAAAAAATTTGTTAAATTATACGCAACCAAAGGAGAAGATATGCGTACAAAAATTATTGCTACAATTGGTCCCAATTCTGCTAAGGAAGAAACCCTGTATGATTTGGCTAAAGCCGGCGTTAATATTTTTCGTTTAAACTTTTCACATGGAAATAAAGAATTTTTTAGAGAAGTTATTGCTTCTATCCGAAATATAGAGAAAAAACTTGGCAAAAGCCTTACTATTCTTCAGGACCTGCCCGGACCTAAAATCCGTATCGGCATGCTGGACGTTGATTCCTATCAGGTCCAGATGGGAGATATCTTTTATTTGGGCAAAGAAAAAAAATCTGAAGAGTATCCTTTTATTCCCTTTGAATATGAGGAAATTATAAAAGAGCTGAAAATTGGGGAAATTCTTGTTCTTGCTGATGGTTCTTTGCAGTTTGAAGTGAAAGAATTACTGGAACACGGCGTATTAATTCAAGCAAAAAACTACGGAATTATAACTTCCAGAAAAGGGCTTGCTATTCCTAATAAAGCGATTAATTTGCCTGCACTGACTGAAAAAGATAAACAAAATCTGGCTGTTGGCATTGAACTTGGTGTCGATGCCGTTGCGCTTTCCTTTGTACAAACGCCGGAAGATGTCATTTTGCTTCGTCAAAAAATGAAAGAACTGGGTGCTGATTTGCCTATTGTTTCCAAGCTGGAACGGCAAATGGCGATTGATAATTTGGACAGAATTATTGAAGAAAGCGATGTTATTATGGTTGCCCGCGGAGATCTTGGTATTGAATGTCCGCTGTCTCTTCTTCCTTCTATTCAAAAACGTATTATCAAAGCCTGCAACAAAGCGGCAAAACCGGTTATTGTGGCGACGCAGATGCTTCTTTCCATGGTGCATGCAAACCGCCCAACCCGTGCAGAAGTGACTGACGTTGCCAATGCTGTTTTTGACGGAGCTGACTGCGTTATGCTTTCAGAAGAAACTGCAATGGGTGATTATCCAATAGAAACAGTCAGTTATATGCGGAAAATAACATCAGAAGCTGAAGAGTATCTTCTCGCCAATACGGCTTTAAAGACCCCTGAAAACAGTTGCGGTCTGCCGGAATTTTTGGCATATTCCGCTTGTCTTCTGGCAGAAAAGGCAAGTGCTTATGCGCTTGTTGTGCACTCTCGTTCAGGAAAAAGTGCATTTTATCTTTCTTCCTGCCGTCCAAAGCATTTGATTTATGCCTTGACTGTTGATAAAAATGTTCTGCATAAAATGAATTTTGCATGGGGAGTGACACCTAATTATGTGAAAAATTCAGATGAAGCAAGCCACTTGGTACGCGTGCAGGACTTTGTGGATGATTTTTCAGGTTTTCCGCATGGTGCAAAAATTGTCTTTACTGTTGGCGATCAGCCTAAGCACTTACAGGCTCAGGGCACAAACTTAGTAAAAATTTATACAAAACAGGCTAAAAAATGAGTAATTTAAAAACAAAAGATTCTGTCTGCGAAGAATATTATCCCATAAGTATGGAAATCTTGCAGAGTTTTCCAAAATATCGTCCTCAAGTAGATTTATTCGTTTTCAAGGAAGATATCGCTCAATTATATCCTGTTGCCAAAAAAAATGCCCGGCTTACCAATGAAACAGTGGATGAACTGCATGAAGCCTGCAAGCAGGGAATATTATTTGTTTCCCGCAGTGACCAATATATCTATGTGGATTTACTAGCTAAACAGGCAGAACTCGTGCTTTTCAACTCCCATTTGCTGGAATCCGAAATTGTGCAGATTTTGTTTCAGGCTTTGGAAATGCGCTTTAATAATTTAGTGGAACAGCCCCTGGAAAGTTATTACGAGCCGTTATACAAAGATGTGATGGTTTTTTGTGAATATATTTGGAAAGATCCAAAACGGATCAATGCCTTTTTGCCCAAAATTGCCATCGATGAATTTAAAGTTTCTGTGCATGGCGTTCTTTCGCTGATTGTGGGTACATGGCTGTATTTTGCAACCAATAAGGAGCCCAACAGAAAGAATTTTGAACGTCTGGCTTTGGGACTTTTACTGCATAATATCGGGCTGAGTAAAGTTCCTGTTCATATTGTATATAAAACTTCTCCGCTGAATAAAGAAGAAGCAGAAAAATATCAGGCGCATGTGCGTCAGGGGGCTGTTTTATTGAATAAATTTGGGGTGAGTTATCCGGCAACTCTTGATGCTGTTGTGCAGCATCATGAACGTATTGACGGTTCCGGTTATCCAAGTAAAATGGCAGGGAATAAAATCTCGGAATCCGGCTGTATTTCTATTGTTGCCAACGTGTTTGTGGATTTACTTGCACCGCGGCATGGCGTGCCAAAGCTTACAATGAGTGAAGCTCTCACAAAGCTTGCCAAGGATAACGCCTTGCCTGCTAATGTGACGGCAGTTTTAGTCAAAGGCTTTGCAGAAAAATTTATTCAAAAAGCAAAGTAAAACCGACGAATAATGAATTGAGCCCCATTTATTGTATACAATGAATGGGGCTTTTTAGCTTTAAAGTTCTTTCGATAAATCTTGGGACTTTTGCAGGGGAAAAACTTTTTATAAAAAGTTTCTTCCCCTGCACCCCTTTACAAAAATTTTTAAAATAAATTTCCCCAAGAACAACACCAAACGGCATAACAAACAAAATCGTTACAGACAATGTGTCTATAACGGTTTTGCGTGTAGGGGGTTTGGGGGCTTTTTTACATATTGTTGGC
>CAOMFZ010000154.1 GCA_948482415.1 uncultured Mailhella sp. | reverse complement strand
AAAGGGGAAAACGTTAAAGGGACAAGTCCCTTTCAGTTTTCCCCTTTGTATCCCCTTTCCTCAATCCCCATTAACTCACTTCTCGAAAGAGACTTTCCAGCCTCTTTCTCGGAGTTCGTTACAAGTCACATTTTGCATATTTTTAGATTGGCTGTTTCCTGCACATTATAAAACCAGTATTTTGCCGTACTGCTTACGCAGGACGGCTTAAACCGTTTTTCTATGATAGAATATTAAAAAATTCGTTGAGTTAATATGTATTGTGATTAGGTAAAACTTTCGTGCTTGAAAATTTCACTCTTTGGAGGCGATGAGTGTAACGAATTGCCGTAAAAGTGTGAAATGGGGGCATTGCTCGGGGGCGTAGCCACCGGAATGGCGGCGAAGCCGTTTCTGTTATGCCGAGTTTACGAGGCTTACAGAAATGGACAGCAGAGATGCCCCCGTTAGCTTACCCCTGCAGAAAAATGCTTGCGTTTTTCTGTTTTTTATGAAAATAATAGACATTTCTTGCTTAACATTTTCATTTGGCATGGGTCATTATGGAGCAGTTTTTTCTACAAATCATTAACGGTTTAGCCATTGGGGGTATTTATGCCCTTGTAGCCCTTGGGTATACAATGGTTTACGGTGTTTTAAAACTCATCAACTTCGCCCACGGCGATTTATTCACTATCGGTGCATACCTTGGCTTGACACTTTTTGTAAGCTTCAAGCTTGCAAATACCTTGCCGGTTTATTTTGCCATTATTCTTGTTGCCCTCATGATTATGGGGCTTGTTGCCATTATCGGCGGTCTTCTTGAACGCATTGCCTATCGCCCCCTGCGTAATGCCAACAGACTTTCTGCCGTGGTTTCTGCTGTGGGTGCTTCCATTTTCTTCCAGAATGCCGTTTTATTGATTTGGGGCGGCAATTATTACGTTTATCCGGAAAGTGTACGTCCTACCACCATTATCAATCTTTTTGGCATGGGTATACCTGTCATCCGTTTTGTGCTTATTGCCGCGTCTATTATGCTCATGCTGATTTTATACTGGTTTATCCACAGAACCAAAACAGGCACGGCTATCCGCGCCGCCGCCATTGACCAGGGTGCGGCAAAACTCATGGGAATTAACGTAAACCGCATTATTTCCCTTGTTTTTCTCATTGGACCGGGACTGGGCGGCGTGGCAGGACTCATGGTGGGGCTTGCCTACGGGCAAATAGATTTTAACATGGGCTTTTCTTACGGGCTTAAAGCTTTTACTGCCGCAATCCTGGGCGGTATCGGCAATATTCCGGGCGCCATGATTGGCGGGCTCATTTTGGGACTGGTGGAAGCGCTCGGCGCGGCATACCTGACTATTGCCTGGAAAGATGCGATTTCTTTCTTTGTGCTTATTCTTATTCTGATTATCCGTCCTACCGGTATTTTAGGTGAAAGGGTGGCTGATAAATTATGATATTTAAAACAACGAAAAATACCTATTTCTATATTTTCGGGATTTTTGCCCTGTTTATGGCTGTTCTTCCCCTCCTGCTCAATACCTACTGGACAGCGGTTTTTGTCAGTGTGGGGCTTGGCACCCTGCTTTCCCTTTCCCTCAACGTGATTTTAGGACAGGCTGGCATTTTCCACATGGGACATGCGGCTTTTTATGCTGTAGGCGCCTATTTGACAGCAATATTAAATACACGTTTTGGCATTCCTATCCTCTATCTTATTCCCGCAGCAGGCATTGCCTCTGCGCTTTTTGCAGGACTGGTCGCCCGCCCCATTATCCATTTGCGAGGTGACTATCTGCTCATGGTAACCATTGGCATTGTGGAAATTGTGCGTATTGCCCTTGTCAATGATTTAGGCGGACTGACCGGCGGCGCAAACGGGCTTTTTGGTATTTCCCGCCCTGAGCTTTTTGGCATAAAAATTAAAAAAGATATACAATTCTACTATCTTATCTGGACGTTTGTCTTTGCTACCCTCATTCTCTTCTACTGGCTGCATAACTCACGCTTTGGGCGCGCACTTTCCTGTATCAAGGAAGACGATATTGCGGCTGAAGGCTGCGGTATCAATGTAACCCATTATAAAACCGCGGCTTTTATGCTGGGTGCCTTTTGGGCGGGCATGGCAGGAACACTCTTTGCCGCAAAAATGACGATTATTTCCCCCGGCTCCTTTACCTACTGGGATTCTGTCATGCTCTTTGCGGCTGTTATCTTAGGCGGCGGCAGTCAGGCAGGGGTTATTCTCGGAGCATTCCTTGTTTTCGGTCTGCCGGAAATTTTCCGTGGTTTTGCAGATGCGCGCATGCTGATTTTTGGTATTGCTCTCATGGTGATGATGATTATCCGTCCTCAGGGCATACTCCCTCCAAGCCCCCGCAATTATGATCTTCCGGAGAATTGGCTGAAAAAACTCAATAAAATTGACAGTACTCTTGCTGAATAAAAGCAATTTATAAAAGCAATTTAAGGATAACGTTATGGATACCCCCTTGCTTTCTTTAGAAAATGTCACCAAAACCTTTGGCGGAGTCAAAGCGGTCAACAATATGAGCTTTGAAGTGGCTGACGGTTCTGTGATTGGCATTATTGGTCCGAATGGAGCAGGAAAAACAACGGTTTTCAACCTCATTACGGGAAACTATGTTCCTGACGGCGGGGATATTCGTTTTCAAGACCATTCCATAATCA
Source organism: uncultured Mailhella sp. (assembly GCA_948482415.1). GTDB lineage: Bacteria > Desulfobacterota > Desulfovibrionia > Desulfovibrionales > Desulfovibrionaceae > Taurinivorans. Next base: position 1,685 of record CAOMFZ010000154.1, on the reverse strand, counting down.
AACTCAAACCCCATGAAATTGTGGAACACGGCATTGCGCGGACATTTCAGTCCATTCGCCTTTTTGCCAATCTTCCTGCCATTGAAAATGTCCTTTCTGGGCTGCACTGCCGCATGCAGAGCGGGCTTTTTTCCTCTCTTTTCCGTTTTCGCAGTCAGCAGAAAGAAGAACAGCTTGCCCTTGACCGCGCTATGCAGGAGCTGGAATTTGTAGGGCTGACAGCCAACTGGAACACAAGAGCAGGCTCACTTTCCTATGGAAATCAACGCCTTTTGGAAATGGCGCGGGCGCTTGCCTCTGACCCGAAACTCATTATTCTGGACGAACCGGCAGGCAGTATGAACCAACCGGAAACCGAAGTGCTCATTACTCTTATTCAGGCTATCCAAAAACGCGGCATTACCATTATGCTCATTGAACACGACATGGGACTGGTTATGAATGTGTGCGAAAAGCTTGTTGCCATTGAATACGGCACGAAAATAGCCGAGGGAACACCGCAGGAAGTGCAGAATAACCCGCGGGTTATTGAAGCTTATCTCGGACGCGATGATTAGGCGTGATAATTAACAGATTTTTACGGTGGAATATATGTTTTTAGAATTAAAAAATTTACGCGCAGGATACGGGCAAATTGAGGTTTTACACGGAGTCAGTCTCCATGTGAAGCAAGGAGAAATTGTCAGTATTTTAGGCGCAAACGGGGCAGGCAAAACCACCACCATGCACACCATCAGCGGACTTGCCACCATCATGGACGGCAGTATCAAATTAGCAGGTGAAGAAATAAGCAAACTCCCCAGCCATGAAATTGTGAGCCGCGGACTGACCCAATCCCCTGAAGGCAGACGCGTTTTTAATTCCCTGACAGTCCTTGAAAACCTGAAATTAGGGGCTTTTACCGTTGAAAATAAAAAAGTCATTGACGATAGTCTGGACTTGATTTACGGGCTTTTCCCCCGCCTTTATGAACGCAGAAGCCAAATGGCAGGCACCCTTTCCGGCGGTGAACAGCAAATGCTCGCCATTGGACGCGCGCTCATGGGACAGCCTAAAATTTTGCTTTTGGACGAACCCTCCCTTGGACTTGCACCGCTTCTTGTCAAGACAATTTTTGAAACCGTGAAAAAAGTCAATGAAAACGGCGTCACCATTTTAATTGTGGAACAAAATGCCAAGGCGGCACTTAAAATCGCCACCCGCGGCTATGTTATGGAAATGGGACGCATTATTATGGAAGACAGTGCAGAAAATCTGCTCACTAACCCCAGTGTGCAAAAAGCCTATTTAGGACATTAATTTTTTTTATTTTTCTCTTTGGGGAAATGCTTAGCTCTGCTGTCGCTGCCTGTAACGCTCCTTTTGCATTCTGTTAGAGAACTCGAAGACTTAAAAATCTTACAGAATGTTAAAAGTTCTCGTACCCAGCGTGGCTGCAAAATAAAATTTTAGAGCATTTCCTGATAACATTCATACTAGAGTATTTCCGGAACTAATTGCAATTTATTTTCTTTGGGGGAAATTATCCCTCCAATCCCCCCTACATGCAAAACCGTTATAGATGTTGTCTATAACGGTTTTGTTTATTATGTCGTTTCTTGATGTTCTTGGGGAAATTTATTTTAAAAAGTTTTGTAAAGGGGTGCAGGGGCTTTTTTACTTGTTGTTGGCATGCCGTAAGGCAT
>CAOMFZ010000153.1 GCA_948482415.1 uncultured Mailhella sp. | reverse complement strand
CTCTCTTAATTTTCATACTTTGTTAATAGGGTGCAGTATACTGCTTTCGCAGTTCTGTCCTCATTTTTATTGATAATATACTCTAAAAATAAATCATTCCAAAAATCATCTTCCTGCAAACGTGTTAAAATTGTACCAATAGAACAAGAATTTTTATTTGTAAAATCAGTAAATTGCAGTAAGTTTTCAGTAGTTAATTGTACCGTACCAGTACGAATTTTGTCAGCCAAGGAAAAATATTCATGACTCAAGACTGCATAACGCAGAGCAAGAAGACGGGCTTCTTTAAAACGTCCAGTGCCAAGTGATTTACGCAGTTCTTTGCGATTAAGGAGGGAATGTAAGTGCTTAGGTACAGGAATACGAACGTAATAAACACCATTACGAAGGAGCAAATAAGAGCCGTATCCAGAGTTTAAATTCCTGCTAGTGGATTTCTCAGAGCAAATTTTGGACATAAAAAAGCCTTGATTGTACCAGTGAAATGTACCACTAGAATAATCAAGGCTAAAACTGAAAATACTGACAACAAAATCAATATGTTACTAAAAAATGGCGGAAAGGCAGGGATTTGAACCCTGGATACAGGTTTAAGCCCGTATACTCACTTAGCAGGCGAGCTCCTTCGGCCGACTCGGACACCTTTCCGTACAGCAGAAAAATCTTTTATGGTAATTTTTTTGCTTTGTCAAGTGAAAAATCACTGCGAAATTTGCAAAAAATTTTCCTTTTTAAAACCCATTAACTTTTTCTTATTTTTATTTAAATAATTTACTTGACGCTCTGCACCGTAAAAAAAATTTAAATATAAATCCCAAACTATTAGCCCATTAATTAAAAAATCTATTTTCTTCCTTTGTCTATTGCTATATTAAAAAAAATACTATAAAGTATTTTAAAAATTTTGCCATGCTCTTGTATGGCTTTAGGATACACTTCAAGAAGATGAGGATGCCGATGGAGGACAAAAGTAAAGAAGTAAAACCCACAAAATGTTGTTGTGGGTGTGGCTTTGGACCTTTTCTTGTTGGTCTTGTTTTAGCCCTTGTAATTGGTTGGTCAGTCATTCCAGCAATTAAGCTCGAAGAAAAAAAACAACCTGTTCAATTTAACCACACAGCACATATTGAAAATGCAGGTATGGCTTGTGAAGACTGCCATTTCCTGCGTGAAGACGGCACCTTTCACGGTTTGCCGGACACTGCTTCCTGTGCTGCCTGTCATGAGGAAGCTGTGACAGAAAGCCCCGAAGAACAACGTTTCATCAAAGAATATGTTGTCAAAGGCAAAGAAATTCGTGATGAATGGCTTGTTTACCAAAAGCAGCCTGACAATGTGTTCTTTAGTCACGCAGTACACTCTATGGAACGCTGTGCAAACTGCCATACAGATTTTGAGACAACACAAGATTTCTGTAAACTTTGCCACATTGATGTTGCTTCTACAACCAAACCTCCGGTTTACAAAGAAAATAGAATTTCAACGTATTCTGTAAACACCATGAAAATGGCTGAATGTGAAGCTTGTCACGCAAATCCGGGACACTATGGCACAACCAATGCAAGCAATGCTTGTTTTGTCTGCCATAAATAAGGAAAGGGGATCTAACATGCAAAGACGTGGATTTTTAAAATTTGCTCTTGGTGGTACTGTAGGTCTTGTTGCCTCTCCTGCGATTTGGACAACCCTGTATGACCTTGCTTATTGGACACAAAACTGGGGTTGGATTCCTCGCTTACAAAACGGCGAAGACTTATCTGTAACTACTGTTTCAAAACTTGACGGAACACCGCTCAAAGTTCGTGTTGTGGGCGGACGTGTTACCCGTACAAGCGGAAATAAAGATAACGCATATTCCAAAGGAGGACTTACTCCTTTAGCTGCTTCAGAAGCTCATCTTCTTTATTCCGAATCCAGAATTAAACGTCCGCTAAAACGCGGACCTGACGGCGGATATGCCTATACGACCTGGGAAGATGCGGAAAATATTCTCAAGGAAAAAACAAAAAGCGCAAACGGAAGCCTCGCATTCCTGACCGCTGACAGTTCTTCTTCTTTGAATGACGTATATTCAGCATTCACCAAAGAAAACGGCTCCGAAGATTTCTTCTTTATGCCGGGCGATGAACAAGCCGCAGCCTTGGCATGGCATGCTTTAGGCGGCAATGGCCGCATTGGCTATGACATTGCGGGCAGTGACTGCATTTTAGCCGTTGGCGCAAACTTCCTCGACAGCTGGGGACCTGTTGCCCATAACCGTGCTGTTTTCAATGAAACACATCCCAATGCTGAAGATGCAAGTCAGGCTATTTATTATGCCGGTGCAATGCAAAATAACACAGCCGTTATTGCTGATTTGTGGCTTCCGGTCAAAACCGGCACAGAAGAAATTTTCCTTGGCGCTGTGCTGTCCGAACTTATCAAAACCGGCGTCATTGCTGACGAAAGCCTGACCGCTCTTGCCAGCCGCTACAGCCTTGAAGACGCCGGCAAGGTTTGCGGAACAGATATTGATGCCATGAAACAGCTTGTTTCTGCGCTCAAAAATGCAAGCCGTCCTCTTGTTTTTGCCGGCACAACCGACGGACAAAGTCAGGGCACAGGCGTACACATGCTTGCCATTGCCATTAACGCAGTGCTCGGCCGTATCAATCAGGACGGCGGTATGGTCAGTTTGCCTGCCGGTGACCCGCTTTTGCCTTCCGCACAAAGTCTTAATGATATATTAGAACGCAATTTTGTGTCCTTTAGCATGCAGGTTGCTTCCGGCACACAAGAAGCACCAAAACTGCTCTTTATTAATGATGCAAATCCTGTGTATGCTCTTTCCAAAGACGCTAAGGTCGAAGAATGTTTTGCAAAAATTGCCTATAAGATTTGTTTTGCAAGTCATTGGAACGAAACCTGCGCGGAATGTGACCTCGTTCTCCCCATTGCGCACGGTCTGGAACGCTTTGACGATGTCTATACCCCTTACGGCTCCGGCAATATCAACTGGACACTGGCAAAACCGGTGACAGAACCCCATTATCAGGCTCGTCCTCTCGGTGAACTTATCCTTTCCCTTGCTGATGAACTGGGTCAGGATTTAGGCGTTCGCGACATTCCGGCTTTGCTCGAAAAACGTGCACAATCTCTGCATATCAATTTCAAAGAATATCTTGAAAGCGGTGAAACTTATCAGGAAGCATTCCACGATTTCTCTGTGCCAATGCTCAACTTTATGCCGCTTCACAGCAAACAGGCAAAAGCTCCTGTTTCTGAAATTGCTCTTCTTACCTACACCAATGCTGCTGCCGGTAACCCAAGCACAGGTATTCCTCCATACGCAAACCGAGCTATCACTGATTACCAGCTGGCTGACGGCTTGTGCGTTGCGCAGCTCAATAAGGCAACCGCCCAAAAGCTTGGTCTTGCAAACGGCGATAAAGCAATGCTTGAAACCCAAAACGGAAAAATGCCTGTTCGTATCAAATACTATGAAGGTATTATGTCTGATGTCATAGCTGTTATGGCTGGACTCGGACATACTGAATTTGACAGATTTTCAGCGGGCAAAGGCAATAATATTTTAGCACTCACCCAAATAGATATGGAAGCAGGCTCCGACCTCCCTGTATGGCTCAGCACTGTTACTGTGGTAAAGGGGTAATACAATATGTCACACTTTAAAGATTTTACTGTTCGCTATGGCATGGTAATTGACCTTGATAAATGCACAGGCTGCGGCGCGTGCATGATGTCCTGCCAGGCTGAAAATAACGTTGCGCCGCAGGAAGACGCAAGCAATAAACTGCGCGCCCTCAACTGGCTCAAAGTCTATCGCCTCTCCAACGGCAAAGATTATCCGGAACACGAAACCGTCTTCCTTCCCCGTCCCTGCATGCAATGCGGCAACCCTTCCTGCGTATCTGTCTGCCCGGTTGTGGCTACTGATAAAAACGAAGAAGGCGGCATTGTCAGTCAGGTAACTCCGCGCTGTATCGGCTGTCGGTACTGTATGGCGAGCTGCCCCTACCATGCACGGTATTTCAACTGGTTTGACCCATACTGGCCGGGGGATTTGAAAGAAGCCCTCAGTCCTGATGTTTCCACCCGCCCCCGCGGTGTTGTTGAAAAATGCAGTTTCTGTCACCACCGTTTGATGAAAGCGAAAAACAAAGCTATTGCCAACGGCGAAGATCCGCTTGCTCTTCCGGAAGAAGCATATCAAACAGCCTGCACGGAAGCCTGCCCCAATGGAGCTATTGTTTTCGGTGACCTTAATAATCCTGAACACCGTGTTTATGAACTCAAACAAAGCCCCTATGCTTTCCGCCTGCTGGAACGCTTAGGCACTGACCCGCAAGTTTACTACATGAGCAAACGTGACTGGGTACGCCGTTTGGGTGA
>CAOMFZ010000152.1 GCA_948482415.1 uncultured Mailhella sp. | reverse complement strand
TTCTATGCCTGTGCTGGCAATAAAATGCGTTTTAGGCGTCAGATTACATTCCTCATAATACCGAACCCGGCTTTTCACCATTCCTGCATAGTTATTGTCCACATCGCGGATATAATACCATGTCCGTATCACATGATCTTCCAAAGTCATTGCCTGCTCATTGAGCAATTTTTTCATATCTTCAATGATTTCATCAGACTGCTTTTCTGAATTTGCTGCTGTTTGAGGTATGAATAAAGAAAAAACAGTGCGGTAGGAAGTATGTTTTAATTCTACGGTGTTCTCATCGAGCTTGCTTATGGTGCAGTTTGGAGCAAGACAAACCTGCATGGAAACAAAGCGGGAATCCAAAGGCGGCTGTCCGATAAAAAGCAGGAGACAGTTTTCCTTATATTTCCATAAATTGCGTATGGTTTGCGCTTGTCTGTGCACGTCACTGCAAAAAAAGCGTATGCAAAAAACATTGCGTGAAGTGAAGTTTTGCTGTTTCAGCTTTTCTTCAAATTCCTGCTCAAGTATGCGCAGTGCGTCCTCAAGATTTTGCGCCTGAGGGGCTAAACAATGAAAATAGGAATAGGGGAGCCGGGCTGTCATATTTCTCCTATTTTATTGCGGCATAACGCTCGGTTAGAATGGAAAAAGGCGCATTTTGCATATAGTAACGGCTGTGTGAAGATGTTCTTGCACAAGACCTGAATTTTACTTTTCCCAGCAATTTTTTGTTTTCAATATCATAAACAGCATAACATTCATGCAGGCGTAAAATAAGATATTGTCCGTCACCGGATGCTGAAATAGAATCACAGTGGGCAGGGAAAGCAGGTAAACTGAAAGGTTTTGATAAAAATTCAGGGTTGTTGAAATCGGCATTATCATACATGGGGTCATCTGCTAATTTATAGCAATGCCAAAGAGTCATGGTTTCACCGTCAATTATTTCCACTTTATTTTGGTTTGTTGCGGCAATAAGCGTTTTTCCTTTATAGGCAAAAACGCAGTGCTGTGTTGTTCTGACAAAGGATTTATGGGAATAGGTGCTTTCTATGACTGTTTCACCGTCTAAAATGCGCATTTTGTGAATGGTTCCTGGCTGGAAACAGATAACACCTTCTGCATGGGGGAGCAGACTATGGGTTGAAACATAAAATACATGCGGGTCATATGGGTCTAATTCAAAGTGGGCAGGAATGGGGAAAGGTATTTTGGTATACCAAACTTTGCCGGTTTTTAAATCCATTGTTGCCATGGAATCCAGTTTGACGCTTTTTTGTAAATTACGCATCAAATCTTCCGGTTTAATTTTTTTAGGGTCGCCTTCCGGACGTAAAACACGCATAGGAGCGAAAACCATGTAGCGGCCGTCTCCGGAAATGGTGCATTGGTGGATTCTGTCCTGAAAATCAAATTCATGAATAATTTCAGCTTTGAGGGTTTCCAGATTTAATTTTCCAACCTGACAGTGTACTTTGTTTGTTCCGTCGATCATACCCTGTATAGCATCAGCAAGCGGCCAGCGTACAAAATAGTAGTTTTCGCTTTCATTATCATAATCGCCGGTGGCAACATAATCCCAAAGTCCCTGTTCCGGCGGCAAATCATGCCATTGTTTCCAGATACCTGTTTTGGTATCTAAAATATCCAAAAAGAAAAAGTTATAGCGGGCTGCAACAAGATATCTGCGTGATGGGGACATCTGCGCAACATGGATGCTGTATTTCCAAAATAAATAACTCAAATGGGACATACGCATGGGCAGCGTATTCGTAGGAATTTGTGAAGAAAAATCTTTTAAACTAAGCGGAAATTTGCTTTGCGGCACTTTCCATGATGTATATTCATGGGCATAAAAATCAGCAACTTCAATAGTGTCAATATTATCACCAAGAGAAACAAAACCATTGGTGACAAGGGATTTTATTTTAGGAATGGAGCCTTCAATAACGTCGAAAGGTGTCACTTCTTTTTGAGATTGGAATTCTTGTAATTTGAGCGGACCTTCAGCAAATTTGTCGTGTATTGTTTTGTTACAGAGGTAAATTTCTTTTGGGGCGGCATCAACAAGCTGGTTTAAAGCCGGCATTGGTGCTGCACTGGCGATTAAAATAATTTCATTATCAAGTTTATGTTCGTCTAATGCCTGCTCTAATGGAATAAAAGGGATATTTTCAAAGCTGTCCTGGTCGTATTCTTTATTTGTTGCAAATTTAAATTTTATGCTGTATTTGTCAATAGATGTATATATATGTTTAAGTAAATCTTGTGCTTGTTTTTCTGTTCCAAAAAGGATAAGCTCTTTTCCATTTAATAAATGCAGCTCATCCCAAATTATTGGCTGTATGAACATAATTTTCTCCTCATATTTTCTTATTTTTTGAATAATTTTAACATTTTTTTTTATTAAAATAAAGTATTTTTTTCAAAGAAAAAATAATAAAAAAGCTCCATGTATAATGGAGCTTTTTGTTGTTGTATCTAAATTTAAGGTCTTTATTGAGTGTTTAGAAATTTTCACCGTCCTTATTTTGGAGGTATTGCGCAGAAATTTACTATATCCCCTCAAACAGCTATTGATTATAATAAATTTTGTGCGCAATACCAATTAATGGGGCTATGAGACAATATGGCTCATAACAGTTCCATAATCCATACCGATGCAAAAATAACCAGCAAATTGTGTGCCAAAAAATTATATAATATTTCAATATGTTATATATAGCTGTGTGTTGTTGGTATGTTTCTTTTTGTATCAATTACTTTGCAGGCTGTTTCATTTTTACTCATGGAGGCGATTTGCTTTTTGTCTGTTTTTCCTTTATTAAAGGGGCAGGAATTTGGTATGGAAGATATATATTTAGTATGTATTTGGGGATTAGCCGGCTTTGTTAATGGTATCAGCGGCATGGGCGCCGCGCTTATGGCAGTGCCTTTTATGACGCTTTTTATGGATATTCGATTAATTGTGCCTTTTTCCTGTCTTATGGTTGTAGTATTATCCTCAACACTTGCCATAAAATATCGTTCTGAATTTCATATAAAAATTATTTTGCCTGCTTTATTTTGCGCCATTCCCGGGGCATTTTTGGGAACATTAGTTTTAAAAATCCTTTCTTCCCATGTATTGGAAATTTTTATGGCAGTTGTTTTAATTGTGTATGCGATTTGGAATTTTATGCAAAAATACACCCCAAATGAGGAGCGAAACAGTGCGCTGGTTGGCGGGGCATGCGGCTTTTTTTCCGGATTTTTTGGCTCAACTATTTCTTTTACCGGTCCGCCGCTTGCCATTTATATTTTATACACAGGCTGGAAACAGCAAAAAGCCCTTGGTTCCCTGGGGGCTGCTCTTATTATCATCACCGGCACAAGCTGTGTCAGCCATTATTTTGCAGGCTTATATACAAAGGAATTTCTGCATTATTTATTGATTGGCGTTCCTGCCGGAATTTTTGGTATGCTGGTTTCTTTTCCGTTTATCAAATATATTACGCAGGAGACCTTTCGCAAAATTTTACTTCTGGTGATTGGTTTTGCCGGCATAATGTGTCTGACTCGCGTTATTCATTATTATTTTTAATGGGCTATAAGGAGTTGCTGATATGGAATTAGTTTATTTTGCCTTGATTTGGGCAGTTGCTTCTTTTGTAAATAGTTTAAGCGGAATGGGTGCAGGCATGCTTGCAGTACCCTGCATGCTCCTTTTTTTACCTGTGCAGTTAACTGTTCCCCTTTCCTGCTTGCTTGGCACAGTGCTGTCTGTGGGCTTATTCCTTCAATACCGCAAAGAATTTCAATTGAAAAATATTATCCCTGCCTTAATCGGTTCTGTTCCCGGGGCATTTTTAGGGACATATATTTTAACTGTTGTTTCTTCCCATGTCATTGAAATTATGATGGCAGTATTTTTAATATCCTATGTAATCTGGAGTTTTTTGCAAAAACAGCAGGAAAAAGAAGAAAAGACGAATATTATCCTTGTGGGAGCTCTTTCTGGCTTTTTGGCAGGATTTTTTGGCACAACTACATCTTTTTCAGGACCTCCTATTGGAATTTTTATTTTATACGCAGGCTGGAAAAAACAAAAGGCATTGGCAACCATGGGCGGTGCTTTTGTCCTCATTAATACCGTAAGCTGCTTGAGTCATTATTTTGCAGGATTATATACAAAAGAATTATTAACCTATTTGTATGTCGGTGCTCCCGCTTGCATTCTTGGAATATGTCTTGCATCACCCGTCATTAAATACATTTCACAAAAAATGTTTAGAAAGCTTTTGCTGATTGTCATTGGTATTGCAGGGATTATCAGTTTATTTCGTGTGATAGCTCATTATTTTTTATGAGCGTTTTGGCTCGTTTTACGCAAAAGTTTTTCGTATTCGCGTTCTGCCATTTGCTTGAGACTTTCTAAACGGCTCAAAATGCAGCCGCACCATTTTTGGCGATA
>CAOMFZ010000151.1 GCA_948482415.1 uncultured Mailhella sp. | reverse complement strand
ATCGTTTTTCCGACCGCACACTGCTGGAAACGGCCCTGACGCACAGCTCCTGGACCAATGAACGCAAGAATGCCGTTCACAACGAACGGCTGGAATTTCTGGGTGATGCAGTGCTGGAGATATGCGTATCTGAAAAACTTTACACCCGTTATCCGCAAGAACGGGAAGGCAGCCTTACCCGCCTGCGTGCCCGCCTGGTGGGAGAAGAAAAACTGGCGGAACTTGCCCATAAACTGGAATTATATCCGCAGGAAATGGAAAATGTTTCCATTACTCAGAAACCTGATTTGGCAACGGTTCCGGAAATTCAAGATGCGCTGAAAAACGCTGAAAACCAGCTTGGCAAATATGGGCGTGTTCTGCTTCGTTATTCAGGTACAGAAAATCTTTGCCGTGTTATGGTGGAAGCAAGGGACGAAAAACTTGTCAAACAGCTGGTAAAAGATTTGGCAAAAGTTGTGCACAGTGCGCTCAATAAGTAGGGAATTGGGGTATTGTATGAAAAATATTAAAAAGGTGGTCATTCCTGTGGCAGGGCATGGTACGCGTTCCCTGCCTGCAAGCAAGAACGTGCCTAAGGAAATGCTTCCTATTTATAATAAACCTGTTATTCATTATGTGGTGGATGAAGCTGTCAGTGCCGGCATACATGATGTTGTTTTTGTTACCAGCAAAGAAAAAACGGCTTTGGAAGATTATTTTGACCACCATTATGCGCTGGAAGATGTTTTGGAGCGCACAGGAAAAAGCAAACTGCTTAAAACCGTGCAGGAACTTGCCCATTATGTCAATGTTATCAGCGTACGTCAAAAATGCCAGCTGGGTTTTGGGCATGCCGTGCTTACGGCAAAAAGCGTTATTGGCAATGAACCTTTTGCTGTCATGGTCGGCGATGACATTTTGCTGGGCAATCATTGCGGTTTGCCGGAATTAATTGCTGTTGCAGAAAAAGAAGATAAACCTGTCATCGGAGTTATGGAAGTCGACCCTTCCATGGTCAATAAATACGGTATTATTGCAGGAAATAAGCGACCTGACGGTATTATTGAAATTACCCAAATGGTGGAAAAACCCCGCATTGAGGACGCACCCTCCAATATGGCAATTATAGGGCGTTATGTGCTGCCTCCTGAAATATTTAACTATCTTGAAAATGCCAAACCCGGGCACGGCGGCGAAATCCAGCTGACAGATGCTTTAAATCTTCTTGCACAGGAAAGGGGCATGCTTGCTGTGCCTGTAAAGGGACGCCGTTTCGATGCAGGGGATTTGCTCGACTTTTTATCTGTCAATATTTATTTTGCCCTGCATGACGAAAATATGAAAGACAGAATTATTGATCGTTTGAAAGAACTTGTGTTTGAATTTGAATAAGAGGAGAATATATGGCTTTAAGTATTGGTATTGTCGGACTTCCAAACGTAGGAAAATCCACGTTGTTTAATGCCCTCACCAAGGCACAGAATGCACAGGCAGCAAATTATCCTTTTTGTACCATTGAGCCTAATAAAGCAACGGTGGCAGTGCCTGACAAGCGTTTAAATGCATTGGCGGAACTTGTTAATCCGCAGAAAATTGTCAATGCGACTGTTGATTTTATTGATATTGCAGGACTGGTGAAAGGTGCCAGCAAGGGTGAAGGGCTTGGCAATCAATTTTTAGCCAATATTCGTGAATGTGCCGCAATTTTGCATGTGGTACGCTGTTTTGAAGACGAAAATGTTACTCACGTTGACGGCTCCATTAATCCTGCCCGTGATGTGGAAACCATTGAGACAGAACTGATTATCGCTGATATTCAAACTGTTGCCAAGAGAATTGAAAAGCTGACTAAGCAGGTCAAGGCTGATAAGGAAGCCGGCAAGAGTCTGGAAGAATGTAACCGCCTGATGGAATTTTTGAATAGCGGCAATAAAGCCAGCCAGTTTGAGCTTCCGGAACACAATGAGCATTTTAAACAAATTTGGCATGAACTCTGTTTACTCACAGCCAAAAAAATGATTTACTGTGCAAACGTTGACGAACAGGGACTTGAAGAAGAAAATTCTCATGTCAAAGCTTTGAAAGCGTTAGCCCAAAAACAAGGCAATGAAGTGGTTGTGGTTTGTGCAAATTTGGAAGCGGAACTGCAGGGCTTGTCTGATGAAGAACAGGCGGAAATGCTGAGTTCCTATGGCATAGAAGAAAGCAGTCTTGTCAATGTTATCCGCACCGGCTATCATACTTTGGGACTTTGCAGTTATTTTACAGCCGGTCCGCAGGAGGTAAAAGCATGGACATTCAAGCAGGGCTGGAAAGCTCCGCAATGCGCCGGCGTTATCCATACGGACTTTGAAAAGGGCTTTATCCGTGCCGAAGTTATTTCCTATGCTGATTATATCAAGTATAAATCTGAAGCCGCATGCAGAAGTGCAGGCGTTCTCCGCGTTGAGGGCAAAGAATATAGTGTGCAGGACGGCGATGTTATGCACTTCCTCTTCAATGTATAATTTGTGCGAAGTTTTTGAGTGAGGTTTTTGTGGATTTTACAGAAAAAGAACGCAAAGTTTTAAGCATAGTGCAGGCAAATTTGCCGGAAAGTCTGACGCCGTATGCTGATATTGCCAAAGAAGTTGGGCTGACTGAACAGGAAGTGCTTGATCTTCTTGACAGGCTTAAGGCTGACGGCACAATCCGCCGTTTTGGAGCAAGTATCAAACATCAAAAAACAGGCTATAATCACAATGCCATGGTGGCGTGGAAAATTGATGAGGAAGGAGCAAATAAAGCTGCTGAATATGCCGTGCAAAGTCCCCATATTTCCCATTGCTATTATCGCCCCAGCACAGCTTCCGACTGGCAGTATACCTTTTATACCATGATACACGGCAAATCCATGCAGGAATGTTATGACGTGGTTGAAGAACTGCGGCAAAATACCTGCCTTGACGACTATGCTGTTTTGGAAAGTATTAAAGAATTGAAAAAAATCTCCATGACCTATTTTGACGATTAACTTATTGATAATAAAGGAAAAAAATATGAATATTGAAAAATCAAAAGAACTTTTTGCCAGTGCCTGCAAAGTTATTCCCGGGGGGGTCAACAGTCCTGTGCGTGCCTGCCGCAATGTGCATTGCGACCCGCTTTTTATTGAATCTGCAAAAGGTTCCCATATCAGAACTGTGGACGGAAAGGATTTTATTGATTTTATCGGCTCATGGGGTCCTATGCTTTTAGGGCATGCTCATCCTGATGTGGATAAAGCAATTTGCGATGCTGCCAAAAAAGGCACCAGTTACGGTGCACCTACCGAAATTGAAGTACTCTTAGCTGAAAAAGTTTGTCAGGCACTTCCTTCCTGTGACATGGTGCGTATGGTCAATTCAGGCACAGAAGCAACCATGAGTTCCCTGCGTCTTGCCCGTGCGGTAACAGGCAGAAATAAACTGGTAAAAATTATCGGCGGGTACCATGGACACGGTGACGCCTTTTTAGCAAGTGCAGGCTCAGGACTTGCAACCTTTTCCATTCCGGGAACACCCGGTGTTCCCGAAAGCACGGTGCAGGATACCTTGCTTGTGCCGTATAATGATTTGGAAGCGGCAAAGGCAATTTTTGAAAAATACGGCAATGAGATTGCCTGCTTTTTTGTGGAACCCTGTGCAGGAAATATGGGACTTGTTCTGCCTGTTGAGAGCTATTTGCAGGGACTGCGTGACCTTTGCACAAAATACGGCGCATTGCTTGTTTTTGACGAAGTTATTACAGGTTTCAGAGTTTCTTATCATGGAGCACAGGGAAGATTTGGCGTGACCCCTGATTTAACCACCATGGGCAAAATTATCGGCGGCGGACTTCCTGTCGGAGCATACGGCGGCAAGGCTGAATATATGCAGCGTATTGCACCTGCCGGAGACGTGTATCAGGCAGGAACATTATCAGGCAATCCTCTTGCCATGGCAGCAGGACTTGTGACCTTGAATATTTTGGAAAAAGCTGATTATGCAGGCTTGGAACAGCGCGTGCTTTCCTTTGTCAGGGAACTGGCGGCTATTTTGCAGGGCAAGGGACTTGCTGTGCAGTATCAGCATATTGCGTCCATGTTTACGCTCTTCTTTACCGACAAGCCTGTGCATAATTTTGCTGATGTGCAGAATGCTTCCACGGAAATTTTTGAAAGTTATTATAAACAAATGCGTGAAATGGGAATTTTCCTTTCTCCGTCAGCTTTTGAAACAGCTATGGTCTCTTTTGCCCATACTGATGATGATTTTAATTATACCCTTGACTGCGCAAAGAAATTGAAATTCTGATACATGTTATTAAAAATTGCTTCAAATAAAAACGCTGCGCAGGTATGGTATACGCGGCGTTTTTTTTGTTTAATGGGCAACATTAGAGCATTTCCGAAAATAGTTGCAACTTATTTTCCTTGGGGGGAATTATATCTCTGCTGTCGCTATCCGTAAAG
>CAOMFZ010000150.1 GCA_948482415.1 uncultured Mailhella sp. | reverse complement strand
CGTTTAATGACACTGTGACTGATGTTATTTTTGCCGGATTTGACGGAAATATTGGCGTTTATCGGGATAAAACAGAAGAAGAAATACAAAAACTTCAAAATTTGCTCGATCAATTAAATCTTGCTCATCTGGCAAACCGCCCTTTCCGCTCCCTTTCTACAGGACAAGCCCGCAAAGTTCTCTTAGCCCGTGCCATTATCGGCTCTCCTGCCCTTCTTTTGCTTGACGAGCCGTTTTCAGGACTTGACCCCAGAAATAAGCAGGAAATCAAAGAATTTCTGGAATATAAAATTGCCGAAACTTCCCTGCAAACCATTCTGGTCAGCCATTTGGAAAGCGATTATCTTTCCTGCACCACCCACTTCGGCACCATGTTCAAAGGGGAATTTTCCATTTTAGACTAATTAGTCAAATTTTTAAGTTCTTTTTGTTTTTCTAAATATATATTGCTATTCATATTAAAATTAATTATACTAATTGTACAAATTAATCATTTGATTAACAATCAACAAAAGGAACGACCATGTCTTTTCCCACTCTCACCATTGGTGACCTTATTGCCAAACTGCCCATTGTCCAAGGCGGCATGGGGGTTGGCATTTCTCTTTCCAGCCTTGCTTCTGCTGTAGCAAACCAAGGCGGCATAGGCGTCATTGCAGGTGCAATGATTGGCATGCGTGAACCCGATATTGCAAAAAACCCTGTTGAAGCCAATGTCCGTGCGCTCAAAACTGAAATTTTGAAGGCTCGGGAACTCAGCCCCACCGGAATTTTAGGCGTCAATATTATGGTTGCTTTAACCACCTTTAAAGAAATGGTTAAAGCGTCCATTGAAAGCCGTGCAAATATTATTTTTTCAGGTGCAGGTCTGCCCATGGATTTGCCTAAAATCCTGTTAGATACCTGCGAAGAAAAAAAAGAACAATTCAAAACCAAGCTTGTACCTATTGTTTCTTCTGCCCGTGCAGCATCTGTTATTGCCAAAAAATGGCAGTCAAGAACAGGGCTTTTGCCTGATGCCTTTGTGGTTGAAGGACCAAAAGCAGGCGGACACCTTGGCTATAAATATGAAGAAATCACAGACAAAAACCATACCCTTGAACATATTGTTCCTGAAGTTGTGGAAACAGTAAAAGGGCTTGAAGACCAAAAAGGTCAGGCTATTCCTGTTATTGCAGCCGGCGGCATTTATTCCGGCGAAGATATTGCCAATATCATGGAGCTTGGTGCTTCCGGCGTGCAAATGGGAACACGTTTTGTAGCAACCAATGAATGTGATGCGGATATCAAATTCAAAGAAGCTTTTGTCAATGCCAAAGAAGAAGATATAACCATCATCAAAAGCCCTGTCGGCATGCCCGGACGTGCTTTATTCAATAATTTTATCAAAGCTGTACGCGAAGGTAAAAAACGTCCTGTTTCCTGTGCATTCCACTGCGTAAGCACCTGTCAGCAGGAAAAAACGCCTTACTGCATTGCCTCTGCGCTCATTGCTGCCATGCATGGAAATCTGGAAAAAGGGTTTGCGTTTTGCGGCACCAATGTCAGCAAAATAAAATCCATTATTTCCGTCAGGGAACTCATGGAAACTTTGCAGACGGAATACGATAATTTCAAGGCAAAATTATAAAAATAACCCAAAGATAAAAGCTTGTTAAATCAACAAGCTTTTTTTATTTTTAATTTCCTATCGACAGGGAAGAAAATACTTGCTATAGTGTATTTAATGGCAGAAAGAGTCTTTCTGCAAATAATCACTAAGGAGGAGGCAGTATGAATATTGAATTTACTTTCAAAAACTTTGAGCCTTCTGAACACTTAAAGAAATATGCACGTCGCCGTTTTGAAAAAATCGCACGCTTTTTAGGAAAATCACCCGCATTGCAAATGCAGGTTTTACTCAGTGTTGATAAATATCACCAAAAAGTGGAAATTTCTCTGACTGGCGAAGGATTAAATATTAATGCAGCAGAATCTTCAAAAGATATGTATGCAACCATTGATATGATTAGTGATAAGATTAGCTCACAAGTACGCCGCTCATCTGAAAAACTGCACAGCCGCCAAAAGAGCCGTGACGTCAATGTTGATATTTACAGCTATGATGTTATTGAAGAAGACGGTATTCAGGTTGTCAACGGTGAAGAAAACTTTGCTCCAAAACCATTGCACATGGACGAAGCTATCGCCCAATTACAGCAAAATGACAGCGAAGTGCTTGTATTTATCAATGCTGACCTTGAACGCATCAATGTCATTTACCGTAAACGGAACGGCGATTTCGGCGTCATTGACCCAATCATCTAAAACATAAACTAAACTATAAAAGGGAGTATCATGCTCCCTTTTTTCTTTGGTGATTTTATGGACAGACCCGGCACAAAGAATAAAAACAGCGAAGAGATAAAAGATAATGAAATAGAAGTCGTTATTATTACCGGGCTTTCCGGTTCCGGTATCAGTACTGCGATTAAAGTTTTTGAGGACATGAACTTTTTCACTACAGACGGTATCCCTGCTTCTATTGCTCCGGAACTGATTAATCTGGCATACAAACCGGATATGCAGCATTTTCGCGGTATTGTCCTGGGTATTGATTTAAAACGAAAATATCTTGTTGATCCCCTTGCCGAACTCTTGCCTGTTCTCACCAAAAACCGCAGACAAAACAGAAAAACAAGCCTGATTTATCTTGAAGCTGATGATGACAGCATTATCAAACGCTATGCGTCCACAAGACGCCCTCACCCCTTGGAACAAGAGGGCTATTCCCTTGAAGCGGCTCTGACTGAAGAAAAAAACCGCCTGAAAGAAGTCCGCAGCATTGCCGACCATATTATTAACACAACAGACTTTTCTATTCACGATTTGCGCCGTTATATCCAAAAACTTTTTTCTAAAACTGTGGAAAATTCACCCTCCATGTGGGTGACAATTATGAGTTTTGGCTATAAATACGGCATTCCCAAGGACGCTGACCTTGTTTTTGATATGCGCTGTCTGCCTAATCCGTATTTTGTGCCTGAACTTCGCGAGTATACAGGATTACAGCAAAAAATTGTCGACTATATTTTTCAGGATGAACCGGCTCAAATTTTCCGCAAAAAACTGCTGGATTTTTTACTTGCCACCCTGCCTGCCTATGACAGGGAAGGCAGATACAGACTGTGCATCGCCATTGGCTGCACAGGAGGCTATCACCGTTCTGTAGCCATGGTTGAATACCTTGCCAAAAACCTCATGCAGAATGGCTACAAAATAATCAAAGAACACAAACAATTACCCAATAAATAATGATGAATACCTGTTACCAAAAGCGCCGTGAAGCTGTACGGCAAAAACTGTCAGAAGAAAAGCTTTCAGCTTTACTGATAAGCTACCCCACCAACAGATTTTATCTTTCCGGTTTTGAACTCCATGACGGACAATGCAATGAAAGTTCCGGGCATATCCTTATCCAAAAAAATGGCAAAGATATCCTTTTTACTGACTCCCGCTTTTATGAAGCGGCAAAATATTTGTGGGAAGAAGAAAATATTGTTATTTATTCCAATCAAATGGAAGATATCCGCGCTTATTTAAAAGATAAGGTGCAGGGAAAAACTGGCTTTGAAAGCAAAATTGTCAGCCACCATTTTTATGAACATATTTCTCAGGGCGTGGATTTGGAAGCTTGCGACGGGCTTGTGGAAGAACTGCGGCTTATTAAAGATGAAACAGAAATCCAAGCTCTTAAAGATTCCATTGCCATTAATCACAAGCTTTTTGCATGGCTGCCGTCCACCTTTCAGGCAGGCAAAAGCGAAACAGAACTTGCCTTGGAAATAGAAATGTTTTTCAGAAAACACGGTGCGACAGAAAACAGTTTTCCGCCCATTGTCGCCATAAATCAGTATGCTGCCCGCCCGCACCATATCCCAAGCCCTGACGCAAAACTCACGGAAAATTGCCATATTTTAATTGATACAGGTGCACGGTATCATGATTACTGCTCCGACCAGACCAGAACATTTTGGTTTGGAGATAAAATTGACCCGCGTTTTCAAACTATGCTTGAACAAGTGCAGGAAGCCCAAAGGGAAGCCATAAAAATGCTTGCGCCGGGTGTAGCTTGTCAGGACGCCCATTTAACCGCATGCAAAATTTTTGAAAAATACGGCGTTGAAAAAGCCTTTACCCATTCCCTTGGACATGGAGTGGGTCTTGATACGCATGAAGAACCGCGCCTGAGCATACGCAGCAAACGCCTTTTAAAGCCCAATATGATTGTCACCGTTGAACCCGGACTCTATTACGGCGATTACGGCGGCATACGCTGGGAACACATGGTCAGAATAACTGAAAACGGCTGTGAAGTTTTATAAGCTCCCTCACTTGGAATTCCCAATAAGTATTAAAAATTTTGCAGGGGAAAAACTTTAGCTCTGCTGTCTATTTCTCTAAGTCTCGCAAGCTCGACATAAGAGAAACGGCTTCG
>CAOMFZ010000149.1 GCA_948482415.1 uncultured Mailhella sp. | reverse complement strand
TGAAAAAGTTTATCCTGAAGACAAAGCTAAAATTACCCTTGCCCTTGGTTGGGGAAAAGCTGCACGCCGCGGCTTTATGCTTGAAAAGTCTGTGGAACTGGAAGCCCATAATCTCTGGTTTTGGCAGGCAGAACGAAGCCAATTTCCCGTGCCGAAAGATATCAAAGCTTCATGGCAGGAACAGCTGATTGCAGGCGCAAAGCAATGCCATAACCCCTATTTGCCGGAAATTTCAGCCGTACCCAATGGTGTTAAAGAACTTATTGAAAAATCAAAAGATTTTGACTATAAACAATTATTGGTAGAAAGTGATTATACCCATGACGCCTTTTTATCTGAAAAAGATTTGGGACTTGACGGTAATACTATTTGTGTCATCGGACCGGAGGGCGGATTTACGCCAAAAGAAATTGAACTCTTAAAAGACGCAGGATTCAAAACATATACAATCGGAGACAGGATTTTACGATGGGAAACAGCAGCTGTCTTGGTGCTTGGACTTCATTGGTGGAACAAACAGCAAAAGAAACAATAAAGCCGTTACCTGAAGAACTTCGCCCTCTTGATTTAAGCGAGTATGTGGGACAAGAACATTTGGCAGAACAGCTCCAAACGCTCTATAATTCTCCCCGCCTGCCCAGTCTTTTGCTTTTTGGTCCTCCAGGCTGCGGGAAGTCTTCCCTTGCTCTTATTTTAGCAGGACATCATTCAAAGCATATTTTACGGCTCAGCGCTCCGGAAGTTGGCTTGCAGCAATTACGCAAACAATTGCAAGGTATTGATATCCTTATTTTAGATGAACTGCACAGATTTTCAAAAGCGCAGCAGGACTTTTTCCTGCCCATACTGGAAAGCGGCGAAATAACCCTTCTTGCCACCACGACAGAAAATCCCTCTTTTTCTGTTACAAGGCAGCTGCTCTCCCGTCTGCATGTTTTAAAACTTAATCCTTTACATAAAGAAAATCTCAAAAAACTTGTATTGACAGCATGTACGAAGAAAGAAGTTACGCTTGCCGATAACCTCATAGATTTCTTATGTTCCGCAAGCTATGGTGATGCCCGTACTTTATTTAATCTTGTTGAATATGTTTTTTCCCTTCCAAAAGAAAAACAAAATCTGGAACATGCCCAAAAGGCTCTGCCTAAAGTTATTGCCAGACACGATAAAAACGGTGACAGTCATTATGAATTAGCTTCAGCCCTTATAAAATCTATCCGCGGCAGTGACCCCAACGCAGCTCTCTATTATCTTGCCTGCCTGCTTGAAGGAGGCGAAGATCCGCGTTTTATTTGCAGACGCCTGATTATTTCTGCTTCCGAAGATATTGGTCTCGCTGATCCCAAAGCACTTGGCTATGCTGTTTCCTGCCAGCAGGCTGTGGAATTTATCGGCATGCCGGAAGGACATATTCCCCTTGCGCAAACAGTTGTTTATCTTGCGCTTGCGCCCAAAAGCAACAGCACTTATAATGCATTTCATAATGTCAGTCAGGAAATTCGCAAAAATGGCATGCAGCCTGTGCCTCTGCATTTGAGGAATGCTTCAACCAAACTGCAAAAAGAATGGGGCTATAAAAAAGGTTATTTATATCCCCACGACGCCCCAAGCGGATATATTGAGCAGGAGTATCTGCCTGAAACTGTTGTCAATAAAGAATATTACTTTCCAAAACAAAATGGTGAAGAAAAAAATCTTTATTTCAACTGGAAACGAATAACAAAAAAATAAACTACAGGATATTATTATGGAAATGATTTATCAATACGCACAAAATTATCATAAAGAAAATAAAAAATGCGCTTTTCCAACTCTCATATTTTATGCAAAACTTTTTAAAATTGTATCCGATGCAGGAAAAGTTGCCAGAGCCGGACAATATTCCAATGAACGCTGGGTGTATGACAGCGTCCTTGTGGGCAAAGCCATGGAAAGTGTGGGAACTGATGTGATTATTGAAGGACATGAAAATATTACCAATTTAGGTAAACCTTGTGTTTTTATTGCCAACCACATGAGCACGCTGGAAACATTTTTTCTGCCAAGTATTATTCAGCCGGTGTGTAATCATACGTTTGTGGTCAAAGAGTCCCTTTTAAAATACCCTATGCTTGGACCTGTGCTTGCGGCGGAAAAGCCCATTGTTGTTACCAGAAACAATCCCCGCCATGATTTGGCCATTGTCCTTGAAGAAGGACAAAAAAAACTTGCCAACGGCGAATCAATCATTATTTTTCCGCAGGGAACACGCAGACCTGATGTCAAAACTGAAGATTTCAGCTCCCTTGGCGTAAAGCTTGCCAAAAAAGCCAATGCTCCCATTATTCCTATCGCCTTGAAAACAAAAGCCTGGGGAACCAGTCCAGTGACAAAAGATTTCGGCGCAATCAATCCTGATATTCCGATCCGCATTACTTTTGGTGAACCTATTGAAATTACAAGCAATAACGGTAAAGAAGAACACCAAAAATGCATCAATTTTATTGTAAACACTTATAACAGTTTTTAAGTATGCAAAAGCCCAATCCCTATAAACCAATTTATGCAGTCAGAAAAAGCACAAAAAATGCATTGAAAGTCCAAAAAGCAACGCAAAAACTCAGCGTTGAAAATATTGATAATCAATGCTTGAAGATGGGCTTTTCTTTGACGGTGCCTCAGCTTTCCGCACTTTATAATTATTTGTTTTTGCTGCAAAAATGGAACCAATCCATGAATTTGGTGGGTAAATCTGCATGGGAAGATATTTTGTCAGAACTTATTGTGGACAGTTTCCATTTGGCAAAATACCTCAATGCACATGCTTATTTTGCGCCGGCAAATATGCCTTTTGGCGTGCAAAATGAAAAGATTTATTCTTTTCAGTACTATGAAAACGAACATAATTTTGAAGCATGGGATTTGGGTGCCGGCGCAGGACTGCCGGCTATTCCCCTGCGTATCCTTTGGAATCAGGGCAGATATACCCTTGTCGAAGCACGGGAAAAACGCTCTCTTTTCCTCAATATGGCATGCACCAAGCTTGGACTTGAAAATACTTTTGTCTGCCGTGACCGAGCAGAAAATTTTATGCAAAATAAAAAAGCACAGCTTATAGTGAGCCGCGCCTTTATGCCCTATGACAAAATGCTGGATTTTGTTGCACCCTATTTGGCAGCACAGCAGGAAAACGGTGCCATTATCTTTTTGACCTTGGAAAAAATTAATGCTGCACAATTCAATAATGAATTATTCCGGTGGAATACAAAAAATATTTATGAATATTCTGTCCATAACAAGAAAAAATACCTTTGTGAGATTGAAAAAATAACAAATTAATGGTATAGTAATTCAACATAAAAATATCATACAAAACTGTGAGGGAAAGACAATGGAAGAAAAATATACTGAAATTCGCGACATTATCCTCAGAAATATTCCCGATGTCGGCAACTTCCCCACCACCATTGCCGGGGTTAGAATTGTAAAACGTATTCAATCCACTGAATTTATGAAATGTTTTTATGAGCCAAGCTGTATTCTTGTTCTTCAGGGAGTCAAGCATTTATTATACGGAACTGAACATATCAAATACACGAAAGGACAATATGTTGTCTCCTGCACAGATATTCCTGTTGCCAGCCGTGTGGCGCAGGCAAGCCCAGGCGAACCTTTTGTGGTACTCATTCTTGAATTAAATTCAACTATTATCTCAAATCTTATTCTTGAAACCAATTTGCCAAAAACACAGGAAAATGAAGAAAAATCCCTTGCCATTGCTGATACGGATAAAGACCTGTTGGACTCTTTCTATCGCCTTGCCCAGCTTATCGAAAAACCGGAAAATGAACAAAAAATCATGTCTCCCATTATCATTAAAGAAATCTATTATCGCCTGCTGACAGGTGAACTTGGCAGCCAGCTGCGGCTTATCAATACCAAAGGTACACGCCCCAACCAAATCGCTCAGGCAATTTCCATTATCAAAAACCGTTTCAATGAAAAAATCAATATGGACGAACTTGCAGAACATGTGAATATGGCACCGTCCTCATTTTACCGTAACTTCAAAAAAATCACGCAGGTTAGTCCCCTGCAATATCAAAAACAATTAAAACTTTACGAAGCACAGCGGCTTATGCTCACAGGAAACTATGACGTCACCAACGCCAGCTATGAAGTCGGCTACGAAAGCCCTACTCAGTTCAGCCGTGAATATAAAAAAATGTTCGGCAATCCCCCAAAAGCCGATATCAAAAACCTTGTGCTGGCGTAAACAAAATTTACTTGAAAAAATTACTTGACTAATGATTAATTTTTAGGCAAATTCATTTTTGTCGGGGTTGTAGCTCAGTTGGGAGAGCGCTTGAATGGCATTCAAGAGGTCAGGAGTTCAATTCTCCTCAGCTCCACCAGTATTTCCAAGGGTTTATGAATATCAGTTCATAAGCCCTTTTTTTCGTTCAAAAAAATCCACCGTTTATCCACCACTTTAAAATTTTCCGCCTGTCTTGTCAAAATATTTTTTGCATGCTAACGTATCTTTTAATGTCATTTGTGATGTTCTAATGGAG
>CAOMFZ010000148.1 GCA_948482415.1 uncultured Mailhella sp. | reverse complement strand
AAGAAAATCAAGCTCCTGTTCAGCAGCAGGCAGCAGCGCGTTCCCGCAGTCAAAATTCCGGGGTTTGGGGCTTATGCATGATTATTTCTCTGCTTTTCAGCCTTGCTGCCGGTGTTGCGCTGATTTGGATCAGCATTGCCCGCAATGATTTAGGCTATGAAATTTTTAAACTGCAAAAAGAAATTGATAATGGTTTAGCCCACATCACAAAGCTGGAAGTTGAGCGCGACAGTCTGCTCTCTCCCTATGTTCTGCACGAAAAAGCAAAGGATCTCGGCCTGCGCATTGCCGATCCCGGACAAATCAGAAGATTGATTGATTAGGTGTTTGCTATGATGATGCTGCAGCAAAATACCGGCATGCGCCGCAGAAAAACAAAGCCTAATACCAAAAAGGCAAATCCCCCCAAAGCAAGTAAAAAGCATTGGCTGCCTAAGCACATACCTCAATTTGACCACTCCAAAATACGTTTTCAAATTGTTGCCTGTATTTTTGTTATTCTTTGGACTATTCTCTGGGGACGCGCCTTTTATCTGCAAATTGTAATTGGGCCCGAACTGCGCACCATGTCTTCAAAACAACATCATTTCACCCAGTTAGTGGAAGCAAAGCGCGGAAATATTTATGACAGAAACGGACAAATTTTAGCCCGCAGTGTGGAAGTAAAATCCGTTTATGCGCACCCGAAACAAATAGACGATGCTGATTTTGCGGCTAAGACCCTTGCCCCCATTTTATCATTAGATGAAAAAAAATTAGCAGAACGTTTAAAACAAGACAGAGCCTTTGTCTGGCTCAAGCGTAAAATCGACGATTCCACCGCAACAGCCATTCAAACAAGCAACTTAAACGGCATTGGACTCAGCACTGAATATGAACGAGTCTATCCTTACAAACATTTAGCCGGACAGCTTCTTGGTTTTGTGGGTGTTGACAATAACGGGCTTGAAGGTGTGGAACGCTCTTTCAATGACATTTTGATTGGCGATTCCCAAAAGCAAATAGTGCCCCGCGACATTGCCGGACGCGCACTCTATGATATTAACGACAGTGACAGCCGCGGCGAAGATCTCTATTTAACCATTGATGTGCAGCTTCAATTTATTGCCGAAGAAGTTATTTCCAAAGCAGTTGAAACCAACAGAGCAAAATGGGGAGGCGTGCTTATTGCAGATGCCAAAACAAGCAATATTCTGGCATGGGCGCAATATCCTTTCTTCAATCCAAACAATTTCAGAAATTACACGGCCGATGTGTACAGAAACAGGCTTGCCGCTGACGCTCTGGAACCCGGCTCCACCTTTAAGCCCCTTATTGTAGCCGGCGCGCTCGAAAATAAAATTATCAATTTAGATACAAAATTTGATACGGAAAACGGCGTTTGGACGCTTGAGCACATTAAAATCGGCAAAGACAAAAAGCCTTTTACAATCGGCGATGACGGCCGTGCGTATAAAGAACTGACAACCGAAGAAATCCTCGCCTATTCCAGCAATATCGGCATGGCAAAAATAACCCAGCTCATGGGACCAAAAACAACGCGCCAATTCCTGCTTGATCTTGGTTTTGGCAATACCACTGATATTGGACTCACAGAAAGCAAAGGGATTATCCGCCCGCTCAGAGACTGGAGTGAAGCCGACCTGCTTTCATCCGGCTTTGGACAAAGTATTTCTGCCACAGCCCTGCAAATGGTGCAGGCATTCAATATACTTGCCAATGACGGCGAACGCGTCCACCTGCACATTATCAAAGATGAATCCAGCGAAAATGTTTCTGAACAGCGGGTATTCAGCCGCCGCGTTGCCCGTGATGTACTCAAAATGATGGAAACTGTTGTGGACGGCAACGGAACTGGCCGAAATGCAAGAATTCCGGGTGTCCGCGTTGCAGGCAAAACAGGCACTGCGCAAAAAGCCGGCTCCAATGACAATACTTCCGGGTACGGCAATAAGCGTATGGCGTCCTTTATCGGCATAGTCCCTGCTGATAATCCAAAATATATTATTTACGTTCTGCTTGATGATTTGGATAAGAACTCATACGGCGGACGTCTGGCAGCCCCTGTTTTTCAGGAAATAGCCCAAAGAAGCATGGCATACAGCGGCGATTTGCCCGATGTTATTTTTGCCAGTGAATCAGATACGCTGAGCGGAGAAAGTCTCAAAACAAAACCTCAGAAACAGCAAAAAATTAAACATGGCGTTGTGCCTGATGTGACAAAGCTGAGCCTTAAAAGAGCCATGGAAATTTTTAATGAATTTGGACAGCTGCCGGAAATTATCGGCAGCGGCATGTATGTTGTCAAACAGGAACCGCCCGCAGGAACACAAATTATCATTCAAGATGAAAATAAAAATGAAAAAATAATCAATCATACCTATAAGCTGTATTTATCCTTACCAAAAGAACCGGAAAAAGATCAAGCTGCGGCAGATGAAGCAAACGCAGCAGACACAAACGATAAAACAGGACAGGCAAACACTGCCCCGGCAACAAATACAAAAGGAACAAAAAAATGATGTGTACATTTTCTGACCTTATGACATTAATTGAAAAGAAGTCCCTGACCCTTGCAACTGACTCCAGAAAAGTACAAGAGAACAATGTCTTTATTTTCATGCCGCTTTCGATTTCTTCGCACAAGGGCACACAATATCCCTCTGTCGGCTATATTGATGACGCCATTAAAAATGGTGCAAAATATATTGTTTTAACAGAGGAAAATTATACTGCCTATCAAAATGAATTTCCTGTTAACGACGAAATTTCCTTTATTTTTACGGATAATGTGCGCAGTGCCCTTGGTGAGCTTGCACAAATTGCATTCGGCACAAAAAATTATCCAATCCCGGTTATTGCTCTTATCGGCACCAACGGCAAAACCACTTCCAGCTATTTGCTCGAACATTTATACAAAGCCTGCGGCAAAAGCCCCGCTGTTCTCGGCACAGTCAGCTACCACTGGCAGGGACATTTTGAAGATGCTCCTTTGACCACACCCGACTGCCTTACCCTGCACAGCGCTTTGGCAGAAATCAAAAAAGCCGGCTGTGACGCAGTGATTATGGAAGTATCTTCCCACGCACTCGACCAAAACCGTGTTGCAGGCATTGAATTTGACGGTGCAATTTTCACCAATCTTACCCAGGACCATTTGGATTACCATGAAAATATGGAAAATTATTTTCAGGCAAAAGCAAAAATGTTCCTTGAAATGCCAAAGAAAAACAAAGCAATGAGCATTTTTGGCAATGATAACTACGGAAAACGTTTGATTGAACTTTGCCCGACAGCCCAGCCTTTCTTTTTGCATCAAAAGGGCAGTGCTGACTGCTCCTGCATTGCAACGGACAATCCAATTTTACACGGACAGCTCAAGGATAATTCTCCCCGAGGACTTGTGATTGAACATTGCTATAACGGTGAAAAATGGGATCTGACAACGCCTCTTGTGGGTGAACACAATGCCTGCAATATTCTTGGCGTTGAATGTCTTGCGCTGCAAATGGGCTTTAGCATTGCAGACTTGCAAAAACTTTCAACATTCCATGGAGTTCCCGGACGCTTGGAACGTATTTATGATGAAAAGAAAAATATCAGCTATTTTGTAGATTATGCCCATACGCCTGATGCACTGATCCATGCTCAGGATGCCTTGCGTCAAGCCGGTTTTAAACGCATTATCACTGTTTTTGGCTGCGGCGGAGACAGAGACAGAACCAAACGCCCGCTTATGGGCAAGGCTGTTGCCGATGCCAGCGATATTGTTATTTTGACTTCCGACAACCCCAGAACAGAAAATCCTGAACAAATACTTGACGATATTATGCCGGGTTTAGTCTCTGCAAAAGAAGTGCACCGCATTGCCAACAGAAAAGAAGCTTTGCTGTTTGCAACCCAAATCTCACAAAACGGCGACGCTGTGCTGATTGCGGGAAAGGGACATGAAACCTACCAAATTATCGGCAAAACAAAACATCATTTCAGCGACCAGGAAATTATAAAGGAAGAGCTATGCAAATAAAACTTTCTGACGCAGTCAAAGACTGCAATGCAACGCTGATTTACAATAACGCCTGTGAAAACCTTTTCTTTGACGGCGCTGCTTCTGACAACAGACTGGTTAAAGAAAACAACCTTTTTGTTTGCATCAAAGGTGAAAACAACGACGGACACAACTTTGCCGAAGACGCTGTCAAACGCGGTGCAAGTGTTATTTTGGCGGAAAGAAATCCTTTTGGCGAGAATCCCCCAGTTCCTGTCTTACTGGTTGAAAACAGTGTCAAAGCCCTCGGACTTCTTGCCTGTCAGGTGCGCAAACACTTTGGCGAAGACAAAAGCAAAAAAGTTATTGGCATTACCGGCACAGCCGGCAAAACCTCTGTTAAGGAACTGGTTGCCCATATCCTTTCCATGGAAGACGATTTGTCTTTCCACGAAGAAAATGTGGCAAAAAACCCGCTCAATTATAATACGCAAATAGGCATGCCTGTTTCTGTCCTCAATGCGACAGGCAAGGAAAAATACTGGGTTTTTGAACTGGGTATCAGCCA
>CAOMFZ010000147.1 GCA_948482415.1 uncultured Mailhella sp. | reverse complement strand
CAGGGCTTTGAGGGGGATTGGGGGAAATCATTTCCCCCAAAGAAAATAAAAATTATGAATATTACAAGGAAATGCTCTAAATTATTTTTGTTGTAATTTTTTTAAATTTTCTCCAAAGAGACGGTGCAGTGTCATGGTTTCATAGGCTGCTGCGCCCAAGTGGGTATAAAAATCCCATGCATTGGTATTCCAGTCAAGGCAAAGCCATTCCATGCGCGCATAGCCCCGTTCCTGACAGATTTGCGCCAGAAATTCCATAATTTGTTTGCCAATGCCTTTTTTTCTGTATTCTTCATTAATATAGAAAGCGTCTATATACAGGCTGGTATGCCCGATAAAGGCAGAACTGTGCTGACAAAAATAGGCAAAGGCAACGGGTTTGTCATCATCATAGGCAAGCACGGCTTCCCCCTCCTTATTTTTGAGCAGTTTTTTCATGTTTTCAGGTGTAACCGTTATACTTGCGGACATTTTTTGAAATTCACCCAGCTTATACATAAAATCAACAATAAGAAGGGCGTTATTTTCTGTGGCAAGACGAAGTGTAATCATAGTATTTCCTTTTTTTATGAGTATGTTATTATTGCGGGGAGCGCAGAATGTTGGCTAAAATGGTCAGTGCATGGCTCAAGTCTTCTCTTTTTTCAATACCGCAAATGGCAAGACGGACAGCATGCTTTGCAGGCGGAGAAACAAGGGAAAACTGCGTGCAGTCAGCCACCAGGACGCCGTGTTCTTTGGCGGTTTTGGTAAAGCTTTCGTTTGTCCAGGGCGGGGGCAGATTGAGCCAGGCATAAAAGCCCGTGCTTCGCGTTTCAATGGAAAATCCGTCTAAAATACGGCGCGTAATCACATTGCGTGCGGCAGCTTCTTCCTTTTTTGCCCAAAGGCTTTGTTCTGCGATTTTACTTTCAATCCAATAGCTTGCAATTTCTGCCATGAGCGGAACAGCCATGGAAATGCTGTAGCCAATGCTTTGCTCAATGCATTCTAAATATTCATCGGGACTTGTGATATAGGCAATGCGCAGGCCTCCGCTTATGGCTTCGCTGGTGGATGCAATAAAAAATGTACGTTCAGGGCAAAGACCGGCTAAGGGCGGAAGTTTTTGCTCAAGAGACAGGGCATACACATCATCTTCAATAATTTTGACATCGTATTTTCGGCAAATTTCCACAAGTTCCAGCCGTCTGAATTCCGAAAGCTGGGTAAGGGTGGGATTTTGACAGGAGGGCATGAGATATAAGCCTTTGATGTCGCCGTTTTTACAAGCTAATTCAAAATGCTGGGGAATTATGCCTGATTCGTCCATTTTTATGGGGCAAAGCTGTAAAGAAAGACGCTGGCATAATTCTTTAAGCAGGGGATAAGTAATTGCTTCAGCCGCAATTTTATCTCCTGCACGAAACAATCCAATTAAAATGGAGAGTAAGGCATGCTGTGCGCCTGCACAGACAAGGATATTTTTTTCTGAAACAGGAACGCCGAATTTTTGCGTCCAAGCGGCTCCTGCTTTTCTGTGGCGAAGCATTCCGCGCGGTTCATGGTATTTGAGCAGTTCCTTATCGTGAATATCAATATGTTTAAGCGCGTCTTCCAAAGAGGGATTTAAATATTCAAAGGGAGAAATAAAGCTTAAATCATAATATTTTTTTTGCTCACTCACTATATCGATATTGTTAGAGGGCGGAGAAATGATGGTTCCCCGTCCGATAACGGCTGAAATAAGGGAATGTTTTTGGGCTTCCTTATAAGCTCTGGTTACAGTGCCAAGGCTCAGGGAAAGTGTTTCCGCAAGCTGTCTGTGCGTGGGCAGACTTGTCCCTGCTGTAAGAATATTATTTTCAAGCCCTTTTTGCAATGCTTTGACAAAAATCATATAAAAAGGAAGCTGGGGATTTTCGTTTAATTCATTTTGGATTAATGTAATAATATTCATAGTGAGATAATAGTACAATTTTTAAGAACGCTGTCAAGTCAAAATAGTATATTGTATATAACTATGTGAAGTATATTATAAAAATTTTATAGATTGTCATAGTTATAAATATAATTGTATTAATGTAAATAAATATTGTGCCATGAAAAAGAAAAAATCAGGAAAATTTTTTTCTTTTTGTCCATACTGTATTCATACAAAAATTTCGAGGTGTACTATGAATACAGAAGTTTTAAAAGGCGGCTTGGCGCAAATGTTAAAAGGCGGCGTTATTATGGACGTTACTAACGAAGAACAGGCTGCCATAGCCCAGGAAGCCGGGGCATGTGCTGTTATGGCTTTGGAACGCGTTCCCTCAGATATCCGTAAAGAGGGCGGCGTTGCGCGCATGGCAGATCCAAGCCTTGTCAAGCGGATTATGGACTGCGTCAGTATTCCTGTTATGGCAAAGGTCAGGATCGGGCATAACACTGAAGCACGGATTTTGGAAGAACTGGGCGTTGACTATATTGATGAAAGCGAAGTTTTGACTCCTGCCGACGACAGATTTCATATCAATAAGCAAGCGTTTAAAGTTCCTTTTGTGTGCGGTGCGAGAAATTTAGGCGAAGCTCTGCGCAGAATTGCAGAAGGGGCAGCCATGATTCGCACCAAGGGAGAGCCCGGCACAGGTAATGTTATTGAAGCCGTGCGTCATATTCGCATAGTCAATGAAGAAATTCGTGCTCTTTGTGCTCTGCAGGAAGATGAAGTCGTGTATTTTTGCAAGGAGCATGCTATTCCTTTGCATTTAGGGCTTGAAACCCGCAAAGAAGGACGCCTGCCTGTAGTCAATTTTGCTGCCGGCGGCATTGCAACGCCTGCTGATGCAGCCCTGATGATGGAACTTGGCTGTGACGGTGTTTTTGTCGGTTCCGGTATTTTTAAATCTTCTGATCCTGCCCGTCAGGCAAAAGCCATAGTTGAAGCTGTTACCCATTATAAGGACGCAAAGAAACTTCTTGAAATTTCTCAAGGGCTGGGTACGCCTATGCATGGCATTGAAATTTCCGCCATTGCCCCTGCTGACCGCATGCAGGAACGCGGCTGGTAAGAAAATATTTTGGAGAATTTATGTTAACGCATTTATCTTCAATTCATTTGCAGCAGGCTATCGAAAGGATAGAAAACACCCCGGAGCAGGAGCAGGTACGCATTGGCGTGCTTGCCCTGCAGGGGGCTTTTTTAGAGCATTGCCATGCCCTTTATGCTGTAGGAGCAAAGCCTGTGGAGCTGCGCTCTTTGCAGGATATGGAAAATTTGCACGGGCTTTGTCTGCCGGGCGGTGAAAGCACGGTTATGGGGAAACTCCTTGTGCAGAATAGGATGCTTGAAAAATTTGCAGGTTTTATTCAGGGCGGCATGCCTGTTTTTGCAACTTGTGCAGGGCTTATTTTACTCAGCAAGGAAATTATTGGTTTTGAAAATCAAGTTCGGCTTAATTGTCTTAATGCTGCAGTAAATCGTAATGCTTTTGGGCGGCAAAAAGAAAGTTTTATTGAAGAACTTCCGATTATCTGTCCTTTTCTCTCTGAAAACGATGCAGAAAAACAGTGTGTATTTCCTGCTGTGTTTATTCGTGCTCCGCAAGTGGTGCGTGTGGGAAACAATGTAACAATTTTAGCAAAGCGCAATGAGCAAATTTTGGCAGTACAGGAAAAAAATATGGTGGCAGCAGCTTTTCATCCGGAATTGACAGAAAATTTGCTTTTTCACACATGGTTATATAAAAAGGCAAGTGAATATAAACAGTTACTTTAATGCACTGCAAAATTCTTCTAATAATTCCATTGCCTGCAAGCGCAGTTCCCTGCTGTAATTTCCATTTTCCAAAAGAAGCTGGATATAGCTTGAAAGCGGGCGTATAAGCGGCGGATAGTTTCGCCATGCATTTGGCTCAAGGACAGTCTTGGTTTTTTCTGTGACAATAAGTTGTTTTATCATGCTTACATATTCTTTTTGCATGAGTTTTTTTAGTTTTGGCAAAGCAGTAAATACATCTGCTTTGCTTTTTTCATAACGGGCAAAATACTGCGGATTTTTATCTGACAAGAGATATAAAAAGAAATAACGCCAAAAATCCGCTTGAAAGGAATGATAAGGTTTATTACCGAAAACCGGTTCCAGTTCGTAAAGCCCAAGCTCATTTCTGCCTGTTTTACAGAAGGTTATGGAAGGAATATGAGGGAGCTTCTTTTGCAGTAAAAGACTGTGCACAAGATTGGCAATGCGGTGCGGAATAAAGGCGCGTCTGCAAAATTGTTCTTTTTGTGTGCAGCTCCAGCAGCCGGAACAGGAAATATTGGAACGGATAACATAATGATGGGGAGGGTAGGGGGCAGTTTCCCAAGGGTGGACCGGTCCAAGGGATAAATTGAGCGTGGGCACATTGGCAAAGCTTGCGATATGCATGGGACCCGTATCAGGACAAATAAATAATTGCAGGCTTTCTAAAAATTGTATGAGTTCAACAATGGACAGCGTACCTGCAATAACACCTTGAGGGATTTTGGCTTTACGGGCAGCCGTATAGGCAATATTTTTTTCTTCTTCGTCCGGACCGCTGATAAAAACGGGATTATAG
>CAOMFZ010000146.1 GCA_948482415.1 uncultured Mailhella sp. | reverse complement strand
TATTCATGGAAGATTGCATCTTCGAGAATGTGAAACAAGCAGGAGTCATACTGAATATTTTCGGAAATGCTCTAGCTTACAAATACGCCAGTTTCAATTTGCGAATTCTTTGCCAGGATTGTTTAATCCGTTCTTTGGAGATTTTGCCTTCGTTTACAAGTTCCACAATGCAGGTATGGACCTGTTCGGGGAGTTTGGGGTCGTATTTGAAATTATTGCTGAAAAGCAGAATATCGTTTCCTGCCATGATTGCCTTGTAAATGCTTTCTTTGAGGGAGTAGTGTTTTACAATGGCGCCCATTTGCATATCGTCTGTAATGACCACGCCGTTAAATTTCATTTTTTGGCGCAAAAGTTTTGTAATACAATTATAGGATAAACTGGCAGGGGCAGTGTCCAGTTTTTTATGGTACACATGGGCGACCATAATCATGCCGTCATAATTTTTTTTGATAAATTCCGCATAGGGCAGAAGCTCTTTATCCTGCCATGTGGCTGTAATATCGGTAAATCCCTCATGCGTATCTTTTATGGCATTGCCGTGTCCGGGGAAATGTTTGATTGTAGGAATAATGCCGTTTTTCTTCATTGCTCCTGCATAAGCATAAGCATGCTGGAATGTTTTCAGCGCCGTGGCATGAAAAGCCCGTTCCTTTGCGCCAATGGCAGGAGAATTGGGGTTATGCAGATCAACACTGGGCGCAAAATTGAGGTTAAAACCGCATTCACGAAGTGTCACCGCAATTTCTTCGGCTGCCTGAAAGGTATGTTCTTCGTTATCAATTTTTCCTAAGCTGTATGCAGTGGGGAAATCTTTGAAACCGTTTTTGGAGCTTAAACGCTGCACTTTGCCCCCCTCCTGATCAACGCCAATAAATAACGGATAGGGGCTGTTTTTTTGTAATTCATTGATAAGACTGATAATTTGTGCTTTGTTTGCCAAATTATACGGAACAATATTTCCATGGGTATAAAATAAAATAATGCCCCCGACTTTGCCGTCTGAAAGCATTTTTTGTATTTCAACATCTTCCGCAAGGCTTTGTCCGCGCATGCCAAACATAAGCATTTGCCCAATCATTGCCTGCAAATTATTGTCAATTTTTTGCAGTTTTTGTTCAAGTTCCTGCTGTGTCTGCATGCTTGCGGCACTTTGAGAGCTATGGGAAAAAGCCATTATTATAAAGAGGATAACAATAAAAGCGCGTTTCATATATATTCCTTTGATAATCTTTTGTTTTGAGTATACTTTTTTATTGGCATTGTAAATAATCTTTTGTATACTTTTTCTGCTTAAGCCATGTTAGGTTTATTTTTGAGGTTGTTATGAAAAAAATTTTTTTTATATGCTGTTTTTTTATTCTCTTGCCCTGTGCTGCGGCAGCTGAAACATTACTCAAAATTGGAACAATGCCTGCTGCCGATTCTCTTTTGCTGTATGTGGGAGCAGAGGAAAAAATCTTTGAAAAACATGGACTTAATGTTGAAATTATTCCTTTTCAAAGTGCCATTGAATTAGGGGCAGCCATGCGCAGCGGAGCTATTGACGGCTATTTCACCTGTATTATTAATGCAGTACTTCAACATTTATCCGGAACACCGCAAACTATCGTGGCTACAACGTCTTATGCCCGTCCTGATCAGCGTCATTTCGGGCTGGTGGTTTCCCCTCGAAAAAATATTAATAGTATTGAAGAATTGCAGGGAAAAACAGTTGCTGTTGGGAAAGATACCATTGTTGATTTTCTTCTGACCCAGTTTTTAACCAGCAGAAATTTACCTGATACCTATATTGAACGGCAGGATATACGCTCCATTGCCATGCGTTTACAGCTTTTAATGGCAGGACAGCTTGATACGGCACTGCTGCCGGAACCTCTTGTGTCAACCCTTGAAGCGCGGGGAGCAAAAGTTTTGCTTGATGATACCAATTTGCGTATGCCGCTCGCTGTGATTAGTTTTGCAAAACAAAAGCTGACAAAGGAAATGTATACGCAGTTTCGGCAGGCATTGAATGACAGTGCAGATTTAATCAATGAATACCCTGAAAAATATAAGGAAACCATGCTCAAATATAAACTTTTATCAGTCGACGCAAAGAATGCTTATTCCATGCTGAATTTTGATAAGAAAAATACCCCCTGTTACCTGCCGACTGAACAGGAATTGAATTTATATTTCACATGGTTGTATGATAGAAAGTTGGTTAGCACCAAACCCCTTGCAAAAGATATTCTGCCGGAATTTTAATATGCCGCACACACTTTTTAAACCAGCAGAACAGCATCAGGCAGAACAATATCAAGCCGGAATAACTGTAAAAAATCTTTCAAAAGAGTATGATGCAGTTACTGTGCTGAACAATATTTCTTTTTCTGTGACGTCGGGGAAAAGTCTTTCCATTATTGGAAAATCAGGCTGCGGCAAAAGCACCCTGCTTTCTCTTTTGGCGCATTTGCAAAGTTTTCAGGCAGGATCTATTGAATTTATAACGCAATCAGGCGCAAATTTTTTAGATACTTATAAGCGCATGCCGAGACTGTCTTATGTTTTGCAGGAATACGGGCTTTTTCCCTGGAAAACTGCACAGGAAAATCTCATGCTTCCTTTGCAGTTAGCTAAATTTGACAAAACGTATATGCAGGAGCAGACTGCGCTGATGTTACAGGAATTAGGGCTTGCAGAGTTTGAAAAGCGGTATCCGCAGGAGTTGTCAGGCGGGCAGAAACAGCGCTTAGCCCTTGGCAGAGCCCTGATTTCCAAGCCTGAAATTATTTTGCTTGATGAACCCTTTTCCAGTGTTGACGCTATCAATCGTGAAAATCTGCAAAATTTGATTTTATCTTTATGGGAAAAACATCAATTTACCTTTGTACTTGTGACCCATAGCGTGAGCGAGGCGGTTTATTTAGGCGCAAATATTTTATCGCTAGCAAAAGCGGCAGAGACGCAAAATTCTCAATATACGCTTTATGAAAATCCCTGTTTTGCAGAAGAAAATATCCGTGATAAGAAAGAATATTTTGAACTTTGCAAAATAATCCAACATTCTCTGCAAGAAGCCCATTAATTGTATGAAAAATGTTAATTATTGTATAAAATATCTTGTGACGTTTTTGTGTATTTTCCTGCTGTGGCATGCAGGAGCCTTGTATTTTGGCGAATTTATTTTGCCGCAGCCTGTGCATGTTTTCGCGTTTATGGGTGAATATTTGCAAACGCATGAATTTTGGCTGCATTTTGGCACGAGCTCCTGCCGTGTTTGTGCTGCGCTTTGCATTTCTTTTTTTCTTGCTTTTCCGCTAGGGATTTATATGGGGTATAAAAAGCGTTTTGACAGTTTTTTTTCGCCCTTTGTGTTTATCACCTATCCCATTCCGAAAATTGTATTTTTGCCTCTTATCTTTTTAATTTTTGGTATTGGTGATTTTTCACGGATTTTTTTGATTGTGCTGACAGTATCCTATCAAATAGTAGTGGTGACACGCTCCTGTATTTTGAATTTGGACAAAAAATATTATTATTCGTTTAAATCACTCCTGCCCCTGCATATTGAGGGAACGCCGAAAAAACATTACCGCATGGCAAAGCTTGTGCATTTGCTTATTCCTTATGCGCTGCCGCAAGCCTTGACAGCTCTGCGCATTGCTTCCGGCACGGCAATAGCCGTTTTATTTATGACCGAATCGTTTGCCACACAGGAGGGCTTGGGCTTTCTGATTATGGATTCATGGGGAAGAGGGGATATGCTGCCCATGTTTGCGGGAATAATCGGCCTTTGTTTTTTAGGCATTTTTTTATATGAATTTTGTAATGGCATAGAGTATGTTTTTTGCAGGGGAAACAGATTAAATGCAAAATAAATCTATTGTCATTTTTGCAAAATATACATATGATATGAGGAATTGTGAAAAGAGAGGTAATATATGACTGCTTCCGTAGGAGAAAGAATTGAGGCTCGCTGTACCCGCTGTAAAGATTTGACGGGGCATATTGTTGTTTCCATGCTGAATGGCGAAATTGCAAAAGTTGAATGCTGTGCTTGCGGCAGTGTGCATAAATATTATCCTCCTGCAAAGAAAAAAGAAGAAGCGGCGGCAAAGCCCGTGCGTGTGCGGGCGGGAGAAGAACGAGCTGCCGCCGTAAAAGAATCCACACAAAGAAGTGCGAAACTTTCTGCAATGACAGAAAAAAGTCCGGCAGCGCCAAAAGTTTCTGTTTCCAAATCAGAACGGGCAAACCTGAAAGCCCTGGAAGAAATGCAGGCAAAATGGAAAGACAGAATGGTGAGCTACTGCGGCAATGCAAAGCCGTATACTATGGAGCTTCTTGTGCAGAAAGACGATTTTGTGGAACATAGTGTTTTCGGCGTTGGCGTGGTAGCGGAAGTTTATCCGCCCGATAAAGCGGATATTTTATTTTCCATAGGAATGAAGAGCTTACGCTGCCAATGCAAATAATGCATTCATGTATTGACGGACTGTAAAAAAGTGTTTATGATATAGCTGTATGTTTATGGAGGTATTATGTTCGTTTTGGGTAATATCCTGCTCACTGTAGCAGGAATTGCAGGTTCCCTGATTACAATTTATTCCTTTGTTG
>CAOMFZ010000145.1 GCA_948482415.1 uncultured Mailhella sp. | reverse complement strand
GAAAGAAAAGCATATACCTGAACGGATGTGTGTATTTTGCAGAAAGAAATTTGCTAAAAAAGATATCATACGTTATGTGTTTTCCCGAGAAAATGAGGAACAGTATGGGGAGACACTTGAGGTGGATAAAGCCCAAACCAAAAAAGGGCGTGGTTATTATGTATGTTCCTCCGAAGAATGCCAACAAAAATTTACCCAAAAAGGCTCTATCCGCCGCAAGCGTAAAGGGGCATAATATATGAGTGAAAAAATGAAAATAAAAGATTTAGCTCAAGAGCTTGGTATAAATGTAAGAGATTTACAAAAAGACTGCAGTAAACTCAATATTGAAATTTCAAAAACCAATCTTCTTGAAGACAGTGATGTGCAAAAAATCCGTGAATACAGACAAGCACATGCCAATGATAAAATTGAACAGCGCGAAACTGAATCCGGTGTTATTGTTCGCCGCCGTAAAACTGAGCCAAAGGCAGAACCGGCTAAGGCAGAAACAAAAAAAGCAGCTGAAAAAACTGCTGAAGTAAAGGCGGAAGCAAAAACAGAAGCCAAAGCTGAAACGAAAGCGGAAACCAAGGCTGCTGAAAAGAAAACTGCGCCTAAAAAAGCTGAAAAAGCAGAAAAAGACGCGGAAACAAAAGCTGAGCCTAAGGCATCAAAAGAAACTGAATCTAAAGCAGAACCAGCTAAAAAAGCTAAAAAATCACCGGAAGCAGAAAATGCTCCTGCAGCTCTTACTGACGAAAAGGCAAAAGCGCCTAAAACAGCAAAAGCGAAAAAAATAATTGATACTCCTGCTAAAATTATTACTCCTGCTAAAGCAGAAGTAAAGGCTGAACCGGTGGAGCAGACAGGAGAACCGAAAGCAGAAAGTATAAAAGCTGAAAAAACCGAAGCAAAGACTGAAGTTAAGCAGGAAAAAACGAAAGCAGAACCTGCACAGGAAGCGAAGGCTGAAGCAAAGCCTGAAAAGAAAGCAGAACCTGCTGTCAAAAAAGAAACAAAAGAAGTAAAAAAAGCTCCGCTTATTTCTGCTGCTCCTGACACAAATTCCGCCAAAAGCATTTTGCCTCCTGTGGGTGCGCGCAAGATTGAAAGTCCGGAAATAAAATCTGAAACTTCCCAAATCCGCGTTATTTCACGTCCTGAAAATACTGCCCGTGTAGTGGAAAGAGCCGAACGCCCATCTTACCGCAATGACAGAAACGAAAGAGGTGAAAGCAGAGGTGACCGCGACAGCAGAGGCGGAGACAGATCCCGCTCTGACAGACCTGACAGACCCCGCGGTGACAGGAATGATAACAGAAACCGCGGCGACGGCAGAGACAACAGGGGGGACCGCGGTGACCGCCGTCCTAATGATGACAGACCACGGGGTAAAGACGGAGGTCAAAGACGCGACAATAACCGTTTCGGCGGCATGGACAAGGATAAGGACGCAGCCCAGGCTCCGCGTCCGCAAAGACAAAGCAAGCCTTCTTCATCCTTCAAAATCAATGACGCGTTTATGCCTCAGGATAATGAACAAAGCCGCAAGAAACGCAATAAAAACCGCCGTACTGTAGAATTTGGTCAATCCGAGCCAAGCGATAATTTCCGCCGCCGCAACAATAATGCCAATGACTACATGATGGACGACGAAGAAACTGTCCGTTACCGCAACCGTTCCAAAAAGAATAAAAATAAACAGCAGGCTCCTCAGGCTGTCACCCAGCCCATGAAAGCTACAAAGAAGAAAGTTCGTTTTGAAGAAGCTATCCGCGTGGCAGAACTTGCGCACCAAATGAGCTTGAAATCCGGTGAAATCATCAAGATTTTATTCAATCTCGGGGTTATGGCAACTATCAACAGTTCTCTTGATCTTGATACGGCTACCCTTGTTGCTTCTGAATTTGGCTATGAAGTAGAAAAAGTTGGTTTTTCAGAAGAAAATTACCTTGTTCCGACTGAAGCGGACAGCCCGGAAAGCCTGCTCCCCCGTCCGCCGGTTGTAACCATTATGGGTCACGTTGACCACGGTAAGACATCTTTGCTTGACGCTATCCGAAAAACAAGCGTCACCAGCGGCGAAGCCGGCGGTATTACCCAGCATATCGGGGCATACCACGTCAAAACAAAACGCGGCGACATTGTCTTTTTAGATACACCGGGCCACGAAGCATTTACAGCCATGCGTGCCCGCGGTGCACAGGTAACTGACCTTGTTGTCCTTGTTGTTGCTGCCGATGATGGTGTTATGGAACAAACCCGTGAAGCTATCAACCACTCAAAAGCAGCCGGTGTGCCAATTCTCGTTGCTGTGAACAAAATTGATAAACCAACAGCAAATCCTGACAGAGTCTTGCAGGAACTTGCTTCCCTTGGCTTACAGGCAGAAGCATGGGGCGGTGACACTGTTGTGGGCTATGTTTCCGCAAAAACAAGACAAGGTCTTGACGAACTCTTGGAACTCATTGCTTTGCAGGCAGAAATTTTGGAATTGAAAGCAAATCCGAACAAGCTCGCCCGCGGGCATGTTGTTGAAGCAAAACTGGATAAAGGACGTGGTCCTGTGGCTACTGTACTCATTCAGGAAGGTACACTCAAACAAGGTGACGCCTTTGTCTGCGGTGTTTTTGCAGGACGTGTTCGTGCATTCTTCAATGATCAGGGCAAGAAAATCAAAGAAGCAGGACCTTCTATTCCTGTGGAAATCCAAGGTTTTGACGGTGTACCTGAAGCAGGTGAAGAATTTATTTGCTTAGCTGATGAAAAAGCTGCCCGCCGTATTGCAGAATCCCGCGCAATCAAGCAGCGAGAAAAAGAACTGGCAAAGCAATCCCGTGTTACCCTGGAAACGTTCCTTGCAAGTACGCCTAATGACAATGAGACAAAAATGCTTAACCTCGTGCTCAAAGCTGACGTACAGGGTTCTTTGGAAGCTATCACCGATGCACTTGTCAAACTGGGAACAGACAAAGTTCGCATTTCTGTTATTCATAGCGGTGCCGGTGCCATTACCGAAACAGATATTATGCTGGCGGCTGCTTCCAATGCGATTATTTTAGGCTTCAACGTCCGCCCGACTGCAAAGGTAAAAGAAGTTGCCGAACGTGAAGGCGTTGATATCCGCTTCTACGACATTATTTACAAGCTTGTGGAAGAAATCAAGAACGCTATGGCAGGTCTGCTTGCACCTGTAAGCAAGGAAGTTTACCTTGGTCAAGCGGAAATCCGCCAAACATTCAGTGTGCCGAAAGTGGGCGTTATTGCCGGCTGTATGGTTACAGACGGTAAAATGCAGCGCAACGGCGGCATCAGAATTCTGCGTGACGGTGTTGTTGTGTACACAGGCAAAATTGCGTCACTGCGCCGTATGAAAGACGATGTCAAGGAAGTTGCCAAAGGCTTTGAATGCGGTATCGGACTTGAAAACTTCAATGATATCAAAGTAGGTGACGTCTTAGAATGCTTTGAAATGATTGAAGAAGCTGCAACCTTAGACTAATACAAACCCTCTATATTGGAATAAAGCCTTGCAGACATGTAAGGCTTTTTCCATATAAAGCGCATGCATATGGAAAGCAGAAAGAGAGGAAATATGACAAGATTAACAGCTCGTTATGAAAACAATATTTGTGTTGATATTGAAATTATGCGGGAAAATGCTTTGCCGCTTCAGCTTTTGGGAACTGGCGGAAAAAACCGCGAACTTGCCATACTTCCCAAAGATTTTGACGAAACAAAACATCTGGCTGTTTTTCTTGGCTATGGCATGGGCATTGCTTTTGCTGAATTTCGTAAATTATTCCCTCATGCACCCGCTGCACTTATCGATAAAGAAAACGACATCTTGGAAACACTGCATTTTTCCTGCCCTGACAATGTTTTTTTTATCAATGATGCGGACAGACATAATGCGGTTACCAAGCTGACAAAATGGCAAAACGAACATGGACAAAAAACCCTTTTTCCCATTGTCAATCCCTGTTATCAACGTCTGGATAAAGAATATTACGGCTATTTGCGCGAACAGGTCACAGCCAGCCAAAAATTTAATTTCTGGGAAAAAGCGAAATATACAAAATTTCAATCTGACCGAACAAGGGTCGTGCTTATTTCTTCCAAATATTTTCTTATGGGTGAAGTGGAAAGCGCCTGCAAGAATTTAGGGCTTGAATATCACCACATACAGCTCAATAATGAAGAACTTGCCCACGCTGATTTTGTCAAACAATTACTGGAAGAAATTGTTTCTTTCAAGCCTGACGCCCTGATTACGCTCAACCATTTAGGCGTTGACCGTGAGGGTGTGCTGATGGATTTAATCAACAAACTGGAACTTCCCTTCATTTCCTGGTTTGTGGATAATCCTCATCTTATTTTGTATTCCTATGAAGGCTTGACTTCTCCCTATTTACATATTTTTACCTGGGATTTGGACAATGTGCCAAGTTTAAAAGCCCGTGGTTTCAACAATGTCTGTTATTTGCCCCTTGGCACAGACGCTGCGCGTTTTCACCCTGACAATAAAAAGAAACTCATTTCTCCCTCTTGGGTAAGTGCTGTTTCCTTTGTGGGCAATTCCATGATTGACAAGGTGCAGAAACGCCTTGACGCCTGCAATCTTCCG
>CAOMFZ010000144.1 GCA_948482415.1 uncultured Mailhella sp. | reverse complement strand
ACTTGCACCTAAAGCCCGTGCCGCTGTGCCGTCAGAAATTGAAATTCTCCCTGAAACATGGACAAAAACCTATTATAACTGGCTGGATAATATCCGCGACTGGTGCATCAGCCGTCAATTGTGGTGGGGACACAGAATCCCTGCGTGGACGTGTCAGGACTGCGGTGAGCTCATTGTTGCCGAACAGGATCCTGCTGTTTGTCCAAAATGTGGCAAAAGCCATTTAGAACAAGACCCTGACGTCTTGGATACCTGGTTTTCTTCTGCGCTCTGGCCTTTTTCAACCATGGGCTGGCCAAAAGAAACAGAGGATTTGAAAACTTTTTATCCTACCAATGTGCTTGTCACTGCCTTTGATATTTTGTTTTTCTGGGTTGCCCGCATGATTATGATGGGACAGCACTTTATGGGCGAAATTCCTTTCAAGCAGGTCTATATCCATGCTCTTGTCCGTGACGCTCAAGGCAGAAAAATGTCAAAATCCCTCGGCAACGGCATTGACCCGCTTGATATGATCAGCAAATACGGTGCGGACGCGCTCCGTTTCACCCTGACATCTCTTGCTGCCATGGGACGTGATATTCGCCTTTCAGAAGAACGTATCGAGGGTAACCGCAACTTTGTGAACAAAGTTTGGAACGCTTCCCGTTTTGCGCTCATGAATTTGGAAGGCAATAAGCCTGAACCTGTTGATTTGAGCAAAATTACGTCCCTGCACCACGCATGGATTTTGCACCGCCTTGAAGAAGTAAAAGTGGAAAGCGAAACCGCACTCAATGCATACCGTTTCAATGACCTTGCGCAATGTCTGTACAAATTCGTCTGGAATGAATTTTGTGACTGGTATCTGGAACTTATCAAAGGTGATTTCAAAGGCACTGCCGAACAAAAGAAAGAAGCTTCTTTTGTCCTTTACACGGTTCTTTCTGAAATTCTCATTTTACTGCACCCCATTATGCCCTTTGTCACCAGTGAAATCTGGCAGGCGCTCCCCGGCAATGAAGACAGCAACCTTGCAGCCATGCTCCGTCCTGAACTTCGTCCGGAATGCCTGAAAGAAAAAGAAGCAAGTAAAATGCTCTATTTACAGGAAGTGATTGTGGCTGTCCGTGCCATGAAGAGTGAACTTGGCATTGCTCCTTCTTTGAAATTAAAAGCTTTGATTAAGCCTTTGACCGACGAACAGGCAGACCTTTTGGAACACGGCAGAGCATGGCTCATGTTCCTTGCTCGTCTTGAAGATTTTGAAATTTCAAAGACAGCCGCTGCGCCAAAAGCAAGTGCAAGTAATATTATCCAAGGTTCTGAAATCACTATTCTTTTAGAAGGAGTTTTAGACTTCAAAGCAGAACTTGCCCGTCTTGAAAAAGAGCTTGCCAAAATTGACAAAGAATTAACCGGTATTGAAGCAAGACTTTCCAATGAAAACTTTGTCGCCCACGCTCCTGAGGCTGTTGTGGCAAAAGACAAGGAAAAAGCGGCAGATTTAACCGATAAAAAAGCAAAACTGCTCACGCTGCAAAAGCGTTTTCAGGAAGCATTAGCATAATAAAAGGGACTTTGTCCCTTTTTCGATTTTTATATATTGTGAGGACAGCATGAATTTTACGTTTAATAATCCTGTCAATGTTCTTTTTGGCAGCGGAAAAATCAACCTCGTGGGTGAAGAATGCAAAAAATTCGGCACGAAAGCCCTTATTGTCACCGGCGCAAACAGCACGAAGAAAAGCGGACTTCTGCAAAAAGTACAAGACCTTTTGGCAAAAGAAAACATCGCCAGTTTGGTTGCTGATAATATTCCCCAAAACCCTACCACTGACGCGGTTATGCAGGCAGCAAAGCTTGCCCGTGAAAATAACTGCGATATGGTGATTGGCTTAGGCGGCGGCTCTTCCCTGGACGCCTCTAAAGCTATTGCGTTCATGGCTAAACATGAAGGACACGTCAGCGACTATATCCTTGCAAAACGCACTACAAACGGCACCTGCCTGCCTGTTGTCGCCATTCCAACCACCTGCGGCACCGGCTCTGAAGCGGACTGCTTTGCCGTGCTCAACGATAATGCCACCAATGACAAACGCACTCTGCGCCAAATTATCACCATGCCCAAGGTTTCCATTGTTGACCCTGACCTTATGCAGACCATGCCTGAAAAAGTGCTGCGT
This sequence comes from uncultured Mailhella sp., assembly GCA_948482415.1. GTDB lineage: Bacteria > Desulfobacterota > Desulfovibrionia > Desulfovibrionales > Desulfovibrionaceae > Taurinivorans. The sequence continues at coordinate 2,508 of CAOMFZ010000144.1, read as the reverse complement.
TCTGTCATGTTTGACGCATTCTGCCACAACCTTGAAGGCTATATTTCCCGCCATGCAAGCCCTATTTCTGAAATGTTTTCACTCAAAGGCGTGGAACTTTTTGCAAAGTATATGCCTGTCATTATAAAAGACCCTCAAAATAAAGAAGCATGGGACGCTATTTGCCTTGCCAGCACTTTTGGCGGATTTTCTTTGCAAAGCGCAGGCGGAACGGCTGTGCACGGCATTGAACACCCTGTCAGCGGACTGCGCAATGTTGTCCATGGAAAAGGCCTTGCAGCAGTGATTATTCCTGTGTATGAAAAAACTATTTCCCACCTCCCTGAAAAATTTGCAACCCTCTCCAAACTCATTGGCGGCACAAGCGAAAAGGATTTTCTTGCTCAAATTGAAAAAATCAAGAATATGCTGGGCTTGACCGACAGACTTCATGACCTTGGCGTACAGGAAGATGATTTGCCATGGCTTGCAAAAAACGCTCTGGAAGTTTCAAAAACGCTGCTTTCCAACCACCCGCTTTCTTATACAGAACAGGAAATTCTGGAAATGTATAAAAAAGCGTTTTAGAGTTTTTCCGTATAATATTCCGAAGGTCTTAACTTCCAATTCTACTACAGTTCTTAAATATTTCAAGGACTTATGATATAAAAGTTATCATAAGTCCTTTCTTTTTTACTACAAATGACCAAAATTTACTTAATCAAAATTTTTTAAAATTTTTGTAACATAATGTAGTTTTTAGGTAAGATTGAATAAATCAACTAAACAACGACTTAAAATTTACTACAAAAAGTTGGCTGTTTTTGCAAGAAATGAGCCTTTTTGTAGTAAACCATACTTGTCTGTATGGAGATGAAAGATGAAAAAAAGTCGTTATGTGTCTGAGAAAAGATACCCAGGTGTTCGGAAACGTTCATTAGGCTATGTCGAGGGCTTTGGTGAAGATTGGGTATTCTCATTAAACTGCAGGGACAAGACCAAAAAAGTCAGAAGTGACGTACTGGGCAAAGCTTCTGACGGTTGGACAATGCAAAAAGCTTTTTTTGAAAAGGAAAGAATACTGTCAGGGAGCATGTCTGAAGAAGAAACAGCTTTCGATACTATAACATTGCTGGATCTTTTCTTGGATTACAGCCAATTTTATGCTTATGAAAGATCACATTGCATTTGCAATTACAGGGGATTTTCCAAGCTAATCCCTTTCTTTGCCACAAAGCCTGTCAAGGACATAAGAAACCGTGATATGCAGGATTTAAGAAAAAAATTGGAAAGGCACATTACTTGCAGAGGAACTCCTTACGCTCCTAAAACAGTTGGCGATATTATGAAACTGGTTAAAATGTTAATAAGGCATGGAGTAAGAAGAGAATTATGTGAACCAAGAGAAGATTTACTTATTGATGCTCCCAGATTTGACAATAAAGTTACAGAGTTTTTAACTCCTGAACAATTAAATACTTATAAAAAAGTTTTGGATGAGGATCAGGATAAATTAGGTGTAGCATTTATAAAAGTGCTTATGTTTACTGGGATGCGTCCAAAAGCTGCTAAAAATCTTAAATGGGATGATCTTGATTTTGAAAATAACCGTATCAGGCTGAGAGGAGAAACTGCCAAGAATAAAACAACTGCTTTTATTCCATTGAATGAAACGTTAAAAGAAATTTTTCAAAGTATTCCTAAACATTCTTGTTCTGAATATATTTTTGCTCAAAAAAATGGAAACCCTCGTAATACCTTTTTAAAGACAGCAAAAAGAATAAAGGATAAGGCTGGTATTCCTGAAAGTTATAGACCATTGTATATGTTACGGCATAATTTTGCGACACAGCTTGCCTCAAGCGGAAAAGTTAATTTATCAATCCTGCAGGCACTTTTAACGCATAAATCACCAGTTATGACTCAAAGGTATGCTCATTTGATTGACAGTGCATTACAGGATGCCTCAAAGATTGCGGAAGATATTCTCAATCAGGTTGTGTAAATCCATAATAGCTTTTGAGTATAAAAAGACCCCATACAAGAAAAAATCTTTGCATGAGGTCTTTTTTGTTTGCCTGCCTATTGGCATATTTATATTAGTATAGTTTAGTTCTTTTCACACCAATAAGTATACGGACAATAGTAATAAGTTCCTGAGCCGTTATCATTATTCCCTGAATCATAACCTTTACCAACACTAATACAAGCTTTTCTTATATGATAACCAGCTGGACAACCAGTTACAGTTCTCATTCCATAATAACGACTATAACTATCTTTTAAAGACGCACAATCTACATTATGTCCATAAGTATCATAACATACTCCAGATACAAAACTTGTAATTGTTGGAGATTGAAAACAAAAGCCTTCTGGATGCCCACGATAAGTATTTAAAACCCACTTTTTATAAGGACAACCATAATAATCGAAAGAATAATAAAGCTCTCCATAACTACTTCGTGAAAAAGCTGTAACAGGTTCTGTAACTAAGTTTTTATAATCTCCACCAGAAGCTTTAATCAT
>CAOMFZ010000143.1 GCA_948482415.1 uncultured Mailhella sp. | reverse complement strand
TAAATCAAGATGTTTGAGTTTTTCAAAATAATGAGCATTGGTGGGAGCAATATCTTTGCTGGGACAGCGGCTTGAAGGGTGGTTGGACGCTCCGCAGTAAAAACAGGGGGTTTTATTGGGAACAAGCGTTTCAGGCAAAAGAACGGAAAACGGATTTGCATCAACATTTGGATTTTTGACAATGAGCGTACAAAAAGAATCAAAACTGGTTTTGGAACTGGAATAAACAATATCCTTAATGATAAAGTCATTGCCCAGAATAAACGCGTTTTTATAGCTGATATACGGAACATCGGGCGCAAGCTCGCTCCAGTCCACATTGATTTTATAGGGCAGTTCCGGCGTAAAGTTGAGGTTGTTTTTATCCACAACCAGCGTCAGACAGGGCCAGAATTCATCGGAATGCTGCTCGCGCATGATTTCGATAATTTGAAAAACTGCCCGCATCCATTCACGCAGAACCATCAAATTGTCCAAAGGAACAATTAAATAATTATCCTGCAAAGAGTATTTCAGCTTATGCTCACGGATAAACTCTTCCAGATAACGGAAAGTCCTGCTCCAGCCGCGCTGAAACTGCTTGTCAATGGCATTTCCCAAGGGGTGTACAAAGGCATACCAGCCCTGTTCCACAGAAAAAGGCAGACGCCGCTCAGCCGTAATCATTTTCCAGCTGAAACTGCTCTGCACGTCAAGCCCTTTCATTTCATAAACACTGATGCCCGGAATACTTGCCGCCATGGACCCATAGCTGGGGTGAATATAAATATAACTGCGTGTATTGGCTTGTTCTATTTTTAACCGGCGGTATTCATTGGCAACTTCAATGACTTTGACCTGATTGGCGTCAATTTTTAATTGTCCGGGAAAGGTAAACGCGGTAATGCCGACACTGAACTGTTTGCCCCACAAATCCAATTTTGCCAGACTGTTAACAGCAACATCAGCATTGAAGAAAAACCATAAGGACTGGTTCATCAGCGTCACAATATTCAGAGCACCGGCGTCAAGCAAAATATCAGTCGCATTTTTCGGCTGATTTGATTGTCCCCATACAATCCAAACGCAAACCCCCTGCGATGACAGCATGGGTTTCTGGATAATAGGCTGACTGTCTAATATATTTGCTATTTCTACCATAATACTCTCAATACGTCTTTTTACACAAGGCTTATCGGAATAAAAGAAAAATTTAATATATTAAAAAAAATTTAAGCCCGCAAAAGGGCTTAAAAAGAAATTTTATAACGGGCAGGGACCGTAATTTTCCTGATAGCGGGCTCTGAAACTTTCCAGTGTATAGTGATGTTCCTGCGTACCGTATTTTTCAATGCAGAATGCGGAACAAATACTGCCAAGCTTCAAAGATGTTTCAAGGTCAAAGCCCGATGTCAGACCTTTCAGGAGACCTGCACGCATGGAATCGCCGGCGCCTGTGGGATCGGCAAGTTCTCTAATTTTGGGTGCAGGAACGAGAATATCGGCTTTTCCTTTTTGAGAAATGGCAGCTCCTTTATCACCAAGGGTTGTTACAATATATCTGCACTTATTCAATAATTCTTCTTTGGAAACGCCTGTTATTTCGGAAATAAGCGCAATTTCATAATCATTGCCGATTAAAATTTCCGCACCGTCAATGGCGGCAAGATGATTTTCTTTTGTTACAGCAGGAATCTGCTGACCGGGGTCGTAAATATACGGCACGTTCTTTTCTTTAAAAATTTTGGGGAATTTTGCCATATCGTCCATATTTCCGGGAGAAACAATGCCGTAATCCCCTGCTTTTACGGCGTTGAAACAAGCTTCGTCACAAGGCGTACCCATGGCGGCAGGACAAAAACAGTTAATCAGATTGCCCTTGCTGTCGGCAACAGCATGACAACAGGCAGTGAGTTCCTTATCCAGCACGCGCACACCGTCCAGATTGATGTGCATATCCTGTAATTTCTTTTGATAATTACCGATAAAATCATAGCCAACAGCCGTGTAAAGAAACGGACGTTCTCCGAGCATGGCAAGATTATATGCAATATTGGCGCCTGTGCCGCCCTGTTTTTCCTCAATTCTGTCAATGAGCATGAGCAGGCTCAGGGTGTTATAGTTATCTTTATCTTTTAAAATTAATTCATTGATATCGCCCTGATAAGACATAATTCTGTCAAAGGCGACAGAGCCCATAATATGAATACTCATGGTTTCCCCCATTCTATTTTGTATCATTATTTTTTGTATTTTCGCCTATCCAGTGCAGAAAATCACTGCTGCCCTGCGAGACGGCAAAAGACAGTATACAGGGAATTTCGTAACTATGCAATGTTTTTACCACTTCCTCAATTCGGGCAAAATTTTCTTTCGTGCTTTGCATAAAAAGAGCAAATTCCGTTTCCTCGCAAATTTTCTCCTGCCACCGGTACAGGCTGTCCAGAGGAAAAATATTTGCGCCGGCAATGAGCTTGTCCTGTAAAAGAGCTTTTGCTATGAGCCTTGCTTCGTCCTTTGTTTTCGTTGTGATGTAATAGAGTTCCGGAGCACATTGCGGGTCAATTGGGGGCATGCGTGAGGGCATAAAATTTTCCTTTTGTTTTATCCGTGAATAGAGTAAAGTTGCTCTAAATGAAATTGTATGAATGAGCTGATTTGAGGAGTATATTATGATAAAATATGCAAAAATTCAAGATATTATGCAGGATATTAAAAATAAGCTGCCTCTGGATTTACGCATTGACAATGCCCAGATTGCCGATGTTTTCAGCGGAGTTTTTTTTAACGGCTCTTTATGCGTGCACAAGGGAGTTATTGTGGGTTTTGGCAAAACCATGCCCGCTCAAAAGGTCGTGGACGCTAAAAACGCCTGCCTTCTGCCCACGTTTTTTGATGCCCATGTCCATATTGAATCTTCCATGCTCAGCCCTGATAAATTTGCCGAGCTGGTTATTCCTTTCGGCACGGGAACCGTCATTGCCGACCCTCACGAAATAGCCAACGTCAAAGGTTTGGACGGCATACGCTTTATGCTGGAAAATGCAAAGGAAAGTTTGCTCGACGTCAAAATTATGCTTCCGTCCTGCGTGCCTGCCCTGCCTTTTGAATATGCCGGAGCCAATCTGTCCGCCCTTGACCTTGCCGAACTCATTGCGGACGAAAATGTGCTCGGGCTTGGAGAAATGATGAATGTGCCCGGCGTGCTCATGCAGGACGAAAAAGTTCTTGAAAAATTGGAACTTGCCGCAAAGCATAATAAAATTATCGACGGACACGCTCCCATGGTGCACGGCGATGATTTGGACATGTACAGACTGGCAGGTGTTTCCACTGACCATGAATGTACCACCGTTGAAGAAGCGCTGGAACGCATACGCCGCGGTATGTATGTGCTTTTGCGCGAAGGTTCTGCCGCCCATGATCTGGTTAATCTGCTCCCTGCGGTAAACAGCCATACTCTTACAAGCTGTCTTTTCTGCACGGATGACAAGCAGTGCACAGACATTATCAAAAGAGGCCATATCAACAATTCCGTGCGCCTTGCCATTGAACACGGCATTGCGCCCATTGACGCAATCCGCATGGCAACCATTAACACTGCCCGTGCTTACGGCTTGACACATAAAGGCGCCATTGCCCCGGGCATGGAAGCAAGTTTCATGCTGGTTGACGACATCAGGGAATGCAATCCTCATGCTGTATATATTGGCGGTGAGCTGGCTGCTGAAAACGGCAAATACATTGCCAAAGTAAACAAAACCTATAACGCAAAACTGGAACAGCTGACAGACTTTATTCAGGACAGTATGCATGCAGATTTGCCAAAAGATTTAACGCTGCATATCCCCGGCAAAAAAGCCCGTGTTATTCGGCTCCTGCCCCATTCTCTGCTGACAAAATGCGAAATTATGGACGTGGCAGTGGACAGCGAAGGCAATTTTGATTTCAGCCAAAACAAAGGACTGCTCAAGCTGGCTGTGGTGGAACGCCATAAAAAGACCGGCAAAATCGGCTTGGGACTTCTGCATGCTGAATATGGCCTGCAGGGAGGTGCCATTGCCACCAGCATTTCCCATGACAGCCATAATATTGTGGCGGCAGGCGATAATGACAGCGACATGCTCAAAGCGCTTGCCGAAGTTGAAAAAATGGGCGGCGGTATTGCCATGATTTGTAACGGCGAAGTGCTGGCAAGCCTTTCTCTGCCTGTGGGCGGACTTATGAGCATGCAGGAACCGCAGGCAGTTATCGCGGATTTGCAGAAACTCTATGATGTGGCAAAAAATCATTATCACATCTGGGATAAGGCAGACGCGTTCATGTCTTTAAGCTTTCTGGCTTTGCCTGTTATTCCTGACTTAAAGCTTACCCCGCAGGGACTTTTTGATGTAACGACATTCCAGTTTACCGATGTTGCCGTTCAGGACACCTCATTTTAAAAAGCGGGGTACGCTTCGGGGGATATTCCCCCTGTTCGTACCCCCTTTTCAATCCCCCGAACAGCCCCCTATTTCACACTTTTCCAGCAATTCGTTTCACTCATCGCTTTCAAAGGGTGAAATTTGCAATCGCAAAAGTTATTCATAAGTACAAGACATAGTTACCCAAAAAGTTAATAAAAACTTTCATACTCTTAGTTTTTATTTTTTCCAAAATTACATAATTGCGTTCCTCGGTTAAAGCATTAAGCCGTTCTGCGGGAGCAGTACGGCAAAAT
>CAOMFZ010000142.1 GCA_948482415.1 uncultured Mailhella sp. | reverse complement strand
AATATAATACAGAATATCTTCACTCAACCCTGGGCTGGAAAACTCCAAATCAGGTGCATACAAAAAATCAAAAAACTCTCTTAAAAGTTGCTTGACTAATAGGGGGCATTACAACACAATGCCCCCTTTAACCTCAAAGATGTCTGCACGGATATTGCCAGCACCTTTAAAGGCATTGTTATCCAAAAAAATCAAAATCTTGAATATGAAAACATCAATATCAGCAATGAGAATGTCCTTGGTAATGAAAGCAATTTAAGACGCATACTGACAAACCTGCTGGGCAATGCAGTAAAATTTACTCCCAATAAAGGTACTATATTCTTCAGACTGTATCAAAAAGAAAACTCCAATTCTCAGCTTGGACTTTATAAAATTGAAATTGAAGATACAGGCATAGGCATTGCAAAAGAGGAACTGCCTGCTATTTTTGAACCCTATAAACGTGAAAATACCGACACCATAAAACATATTGAAGGCACGGGGCTGGGACTTGCCATTGTCAAAACATTAGTTGAAATGCAGGGCGGCTCTATTACTGTTGAAAGCGAAAAAGGCAAAGGAACAAAATTCGTTCTCCGTTTAGAATATAAACTGGCGGATAAAAATACAGATCCAAAAGTCCACACCCCCGTCACTGTCAGTGATATCAATTTAAAAGGAAAGCATATTCTGCTGGTGGAAGATCACCCTATCAACAGACTGGTGGCAATCAGACTTTTGGAAAAAATGGGGGCAGATGTTATTCCTGCAGAAAACGGCAAAGCGGGTCTTGAAAAATATATGCAAAGCAAGGAAGGGGATATTGATTTTATTTTTATGGACGTGCAAATGCCGGTTATGAATGGTTTTGACGCAACCAAAGCCATTAGGCACTCCAAAAAGCTTTCCTGCAAAGATATCCCCATTATTGCCATGACCGCAAATGCCTTTAATGAAGATGTGCAAAAATGCTTAAACGCAGGTATGAATGCGCATATTGCAAAGCCAATCAGCCTTGAAAATATTAGTAACACGCTAAAAAAACTTGCAATCATAAAATAAACATAAAATACTCGCTCAATCACTGGACAAAACATTTTTCTTAAGCTAGCATATGTTTTGTATTTCTTGGTATTTATCAATTTTTTCTATAAATACCCCCAGAAAAAAATTTAGAGGAGTTTCCTATGCACAAGAAATTAGAAGACATTTTATTGCCGGACGACCGCCGCTACACAGACGAACACATTTGGATTAAAAAAGACGGCAGCAGCTTCCTTTCCGGTATTAGTGATTTTGCACAAGACCAATTAGGTGAAGTTGTTTACATTGACCTTCCTTCAGTTGGCGATACCTTTGACGCCGGCGTACCTTACGGCGAAGTTGAATCTATCAAGAGTGTCAACAAACTTTTCACCCCTGTAAAAGCAAAAGTTATTGATGTTAACGCTGCTGTAGGCGACGCTCCTGCTACTTTGAACGAATCTCCATACGAAAAAGGCTGGATTGTTCGCTTTGAAGTTGCTAACGAAGCTGACATCGAAGGTCTCTTGACCGCTGACGCATACCGCGCTTTCCTGAACAAATAAGTTCAGCTTTGCATTGATATTTTATAACCCCGCCCTGTGCGGGGTTTTTCATTTAAGATGACGCTTGCAATTTGCGCGGAAATTGCTTCCGTTTCCGAAAAATCTTGCGAATATCTTGCAGGGGAAAAACTTTTTATAAAAAGTTTCTTCCCCTGCACCCCTTTACAAAAATTTTTAAGCTTTATTACAAAATTTATTTGCAATTATTTCCGGAAACGCTCTGGCTCTAGGACTTAAAATCTTTGTTTTTGTCTAAGAGCTATACGAGGAGTGACGCGGCAATCTTTTTTAGAAGTCATACCATGGCATAACTATTCTGAATGTCATTTGAAAATGCTCTATAAAAATTACACAAAAAAAAAGACGCATTTTTCAATACGTCCTTTTCGTTTATGGAAGTTAATTGGCTATTAACTAAATCTTACCATTCAAATTTAACAGTTTGAACAATATCAGTGCTCAAGCTGTGGTGAACACCGCAAGATGCAGCAACTTTTTCAAGCATCATTTTTTCTTTGTCAGAAAATTCTTTATCTTTAGGCATTACAAAAGTAAGAGTGATTTCTGTAATACGTTTTGGGTTTACAGCTACTTTATAGTCACATTCAGAATATGCACCGTCAATGTCGATTTCATGGTTATCTGCATAGGTACCAACCATTGAAAGTGAGCAGCAGCAAAGAGATGCTACGCAAAGGTCGATTGGGCTGAGTAAATCGCCTTTGTTTTCATAACCCAGGAAAGCGTCAGTTGTAACTTTTGCGCCGCTGATTGTGTTAGTGCAAGTTACCTGCAAATCGCCAAGATATTCTGATCTAAAAAGTGCCATTTTGTTTCTCCTAAAAATGCATAAAAAAATTACTTTGTTTCCAAAGTTGTTGCTCCCTTGTATACAGGCAAAGCTTTTTTGTCAAGCATTTTGTGACAAAAATAACAAAATTTTCATTTTTTCTCCTCAATCCCCTTATTAAATTTATCTTTTTATTTTTGGGCACTTATATTTTCCCTGTAAAAGTTCTCCTTTTAAATGCATGCATTTAATTATGCAAAAAAAGAAAAATTTTTTCATAAAAACACTTGCCTTAATTTTAGTTTGTGAATACAATCACGGAGTAAATGTCATTTTGAATGGCAATTTTTACAAATAAAAATAAAAATTTGCAGCCGCGTTTTGCGCGCAAATTTTATCAAAAATAACGAGGTTATTATGAGTAAACGCATTACTGTTATCGGTGCCGGTCCCGGAGGATACACCGCTGCTTTTGACGCTGCTAAAAAAGGCGCAAAAGTTACCCTTATCGAAAAAAAATGGCTTGGTGGCACTTGCTTAAACTGTGGTTGTATTCCAACCAAAACATTAAAAGCATCTGCTGAAGCTTTTGAAGCAATTCATCAGGCAAAAGAATATGGTATTAATGTTGAAGGCACTGCAACAGTTGATATGCCGGCTGTTATTGCCCGTAAAGAAAAAGTTTCCGCTACTCTTCGCGGCGGACTTGAAAAAACTGCCGACCTTCTCAAAGTTAACGTCATTATGGGTACTGCAAAAATTATCAGCGCAAGCCTTGTTGAAGTAACCAAAGAAGACGGCTCTGTTGAAAAAGTTGAAAGCGACGATATCATTATCGCAACCGGTTCAGCTCCTCTCAATCTCCCAAGCCTTCCTGTCGATCACAAACACGTTCTTTCTTCTGACGACGCACTCCTCCTTGATTATGTTCCAAAAACCATGATCATTGTCGGCGGCGGCGTTATCGGTTCCGAACTTGCTATGGTATTCAATACCTTTGGCACAAAAGTTACCATTATTGAAGGTGCTGACAGAATTCTTCCTGTACCAAGCCTTGACGAAGAACTCAGCAAAATCCTTACCCGTGAAATGAAAAAAGCCGGCATCAAAACCGAAGTAAGACGCGTTGTTGATTCCGTTGAAATCGTTGACGGCAAAGTAAAAGCTAAAGTTGTTGACTCTCCGTTCTGCCCGCCTGCAACTCCGGGTGAAGCTGCATTTGCTGAAGCTGACGTTGTTATTTCTGCTGTTGGCCGTTCTGCAAACAGCAAAGGTCTCGGTCTTGAAGAACTCGGCATGGAACTCAACCGCGGTTACATCGTTGCCAATGAATACCTTGAAACCAGCATTCCTCACATTTGGGCTATCGGCGATATTTTAGGACCTGCTAAAATCATGCTCGCTCACATGGCTGTTGCTGAAGCACTTACCGTTGTACAAAATATCCTTGGTGACAAGAAAGTTGCTCAAGATTACAAAGTTGTTCCTTCAGCTGTATTCGTTACCCCTGAAATCGGCAGCGTTGGCTCTTCTGAAGCTCAGCTCAAGAAACAAGGCCTTGCAGAAGGAACCGATTACAAGGTTGAACTCTTCCAATTCCGTGAACTTGGCAAAGCACAAGCTATGGGTCAGCTCCCGGGAGCATTCAAACTTATTGTTGACGCTAAAACCAACAAAATTCTTGGTGCTCACCTTGCCGGTGCTCACTCTTCCGATATCATTGCAGAAGTTACCATGGCAATGCAAATGGGTGCAACAGTAGCTGATATTGCTCATACCATTCACTCTCACCCAACCCTTGCAGAAGGTATCTTTGAAGCTGCACACAGAATGGCTTAATCCCATTTTGCGATAAATAATAAAAAAGTCCTTGCTGAAAAAAGTAAGGACTTTTTTGTTTTTAAAATAATTTTCAGAAATAAACGGATTACGCCGTTCTGTGTCAGCAGTACGGCTGCACTCGTTTATTTATGAGAAAATTTTACATAATTCTTTGAGATAAAAGCCTTAAATTTAAGCAAAATCTTTGCGCCGGGAATTTCACTCTTTGGAAGCGATGAGTGAAACGAATTGCTGAAAAAGTGTGAAATAGGAGTAAGCTTGGGGGCGTAGGGGGTGAGAGCTAGGGGACGGCAGTTCCCTATTGCTTACCCCCCTACAAAAAATATGTTTGCGGCAATATGCCCTATAATAAAAACATTCTAATTTTGAAAAATAACATTTTAAATAAAAAAGGATTGAGCCTTTTCAAAACTCAATCCTTTTTTATTTTTCTATCTAATATAATTATGTTAACTAATTATATTTATTCCACAAGACTTGGCAACCACAAAGAGAGCTGAGGAATTAAAATAATGATAA
>CAOMFZ010000141.1 GCA_948482415.1 uncultured Mailhella sp. | reverse complement strand
TTATGAGTTGTACAAGGTTGCCCGGGATTTTGCTGGCCTGACGACTATTTGAAAGCGCTTCATGCCATTGTGGTAAATTTAGGCGTAACCAACGGAAACATGGAAGAGGGCAGTTTCAGATGTGACGCCAACGTTTCTATTCGTCCGCGCGGGCAAAAAGAATTCGGAACGCGTACCGAACTGAAAAACCTGAACTCTTTCAGGCATGTGCAGAAAGCCATTGAATATGAAGCGGCGCGGCAGGAAGATGTTATCCTTGACGGCGGCAAAGTCCGTCAGGAAACCCGTTTATATGACGCTGCAAAAAATATTACGCTTGCCATGCGCAGTAAGGAAGATGCGGAAGATTACCGCTATTTCCCCGATCCGGATCTTTTGCCTGTGTGCATTAGTGATGAAGAGCTTGCGCTTTGGAAATCACAAATGCCGGAACTTCCCGCTCAGCGCAAGAAACGTTTCCAAACCGAATGGCAAATTGCAGAATCTGAAGCGGAACTTATTGCTTTTGACCCATATTTGACAGGTTTATTGGAAAAATCTGTTAAAATTTATAATGAACCTAAAAAAATTGCCAATTTAATTCTTGGCCCGCTTCTTCGTGAAATGAACCAGCGCATTGCAGAGGGTAAGGACGGCAAACTTGGCATTGAGCCGGAAGCATTGGCAGAACTTGCGAAAATTATTGACAGCGGGCTTATCAGTTTCAAAATTGCCGCGGATATTTTCCCTGATTTGGTCAACGGCGGTGTAATGCCGGAAGCTCTGGTCAAAGAACGCGGACTTGCGCAAGTTTCTGATACAGGGGCTATTGAACAGGCTGTTTTAAAAGTTATTGCAGCCAATCCGACCGAAGTGGAAGCATTCAAAGGCGGTAAAACAAAGCTTATGGGCTTCTTTGTCGGACAAATTATGCGCGAAATGAAAGGAAAAGCAAATCCTGCTGTTGTCAATGAACTTTTAATGAAACATCTTTCATAATAAGGTTTTTTCATGTCTCCAGATATGTTTCAAAGTGAGAAATTGGAAATGGGAGCAGAAGAGCAAAATAAGGCTCCGCAAAAAGCTCCTAAAAAAAAGCATACATTTTTAAAAATTTTCTTTGGATTATGTATAATTGGGTGCATAATTGCTGTTTTGGCAGGCTATGGTTTGTATCGCTGGGCTGTCAATGATTTGCCCAGTTTCAGCAAAATTGCGGACTATAGACCTGCGCAGGTGACCACTGTGCTTGCCCGTGACGGCAGTATGATTGGGCAGTTATACCGTGAAAAGCGGTATGTTATCAGCATGAGTGAAATGACACCGCTTTTGCCCCGTGCTTTTTTAGCAGTTGAAGACTCTGAATTTTACGATCACCCCGGAGTCAATCTTACCGCCATTTTCCGTGCGTTTATTGCTAACGTGAAGTCCGGCAGTCATACGCAGGGGGGAAGTACCATTACACAGCAAATCGTTAAACGTCTTATGCTGACCCCGGAAAAAAGTTATGAGCGAAAAATTAAAGAAGCAATTCTTGCCTATCGCCTTGAAAAGCAATTATCAAAAGATGATATTTTAACCATTTATTTGAACCAAATCTTTTTGGGCAATAACGCCTATGGCGTTGAAGCGGCTGCAAGAAGCTATTTTGGTAAACATGCCAGTGAGTTAAGTATTGCTGAATGTGCCATGATTGCAGGGCTTCCGCAGTCTCCGTCTGCCAATAATCCCATACGTCATCCTGCCGCAGCAAAAAAAAGACAGGAACATGTTCTGCGCCGCTTACGCGACCTTGAATGGATTACGGAAGATGAATATCAGGACGCTTTGCATGAAGAACTGGAATATAAATCCATGGCTACCTTTATGGGACGTGAAGGCGGCTGGTATTTAGAAGAAGTGCGTCGTCAGCTGGTGGAACTTTTCACTGAAGAATTTTCTGCCGAGCTTGGCTTTGATGTGGGCATATACGGCGAAGATATTGTGTACGAACAGGGGCTTACTGTTTATACTTCCATGGATCCGGTACAGCAGATTATTGCAGACAAAGCGTTTCGCCGCGGTTTGGAAGAAGCCACAAAACGGCATGGTTTTGAAGGTCCGATAGACCGGATTTCAGTTGAAGAATCCGGGGAATTTTTTGCAAAAAATCCTTTTGATCTGGAAAAATTTACTCACGGCGAATGGCAAAAAGCTGTTGTTGTGACTGTTGAAAGCGCCGGCGCAAGTGTAAAACTTGGTGAATATAACGGCTACTTGCCGGTCAGCGCCATGGGTTGGGCAAGAAAACCCAATAAGGCTGCCAATGGTCTTTTTACGGCAAATGCTGTGAAAAATGCTGATACTGTGCTGAAGCAGGGTGATGTTATCTGGGTTTCTTTGCAGTTTCCAAACAAAAAAGAAATTGAGAAATTACAAACGAACAATCCCCGCAATTTAGCCTTGGAAGAAGCGGAACTGACAGCAGAAAAAGTTATTCCTGTAGCTTTGCAGCAATATCCGCGTGTACAGGGTGCTATGGTTGCCCTTGAGCCTAAAACAGGTGATGTCGTTGCTATGGTGGGCGGTTATGAGTTTGGCTATGACGGCGACCAGTTTAACCGTGCAACACAGGCAAAACGTCAGCCCGGTTCTGCCTTTAAGCCTTTTGTGTATTCTGCGGCTTTGGATAATGGCTTTACTGCCGGCTCCATGACTTTGGACGCTCCGATTATGATTGTGGATAAATATGCAAACAGTGTTTGGCGTCCGCAAAATTTTGGCGGTAAATTTGACGGTCCGCTTCGCTTCAACAGGGCGCTGGCTCGTTCCAGAAACTTGTGCACAATTCGTATTGCGCAGGAAATTGGCATGGATAAGGTGCTTGAAAGGGCAAAGCAAATGAAGCTTGCCCGTGCATATCCTTTGCCTACTTTGGCTGTAAGCCTTGGCGCCATTGAAGTTTTGCCTATTGATGTGATTTGTTCCTACAGTGCTTTTGCGAATTTGGGAAAACGTCCGAATCCCCGCTTTATCCAAAAAATTGAGGGACCGTACGGCAATACACTGTATGAAACGGAGCCGGAGCTTGAAGAAGTGATTAGTCCGCAAAATGCCTATATTATGTCACAATTATTACGAGGCGTGGTAGAATACGGCACTGCTGCCAAGCTGAAAAGCCTTGGCCGTCCGCTTGCAGGCAAAACCGGCACAACCAATAATGAAGTTGATGCCTGGTTTGTTGGTTTAACTCCGGAACTTGTGACAGCCACCTATGTTGGCTTTGACCAGATTGAACCCATGGGAAGAGGGGAAACCGGCTCCGGTGCGGCGCTTCCTATTTTCAAATATTTTGCAGAAGAAGCCTTTGAATATTATCCTCCGACAGATTTTGAAATCCCTGAAAATATCTATTTCAGAACAGTGGACGGTGATTTATTGCCCTTTGCCGAGGGTACATCATTAGAAACCGGTATTAATGCTATTCAATCGGATAATACGCCTGAAACGCATTCTGCTGAAGAATTGATGATGCAGGGCTTTGATTTTTAACAACAAAAAGGGGAAGGGGAGTACCCTTTTCTTTTTACCCGTCGGTTCCTGCCGTGGTGGTTGGTGCCATTCCCCAAGACGGGTTTTTTATTAGAGGTTGCTATGGAAAAATTAGAAAAAGAAGTTTTACAGGTAAGCAAGGAAATTGCTGTTAAATTCATTGAGACACAGCGAATTTCTCCTGCTAATTTTGCAGAAATTTTTCCTAATATTTATAAAGTTGTTTTGGAAACTGTCCTTGCAGGGCAGCAATCAATTGAAAATCATAAATAAGGAGGGCGGTTTTATGGCAACAAAATCTACTGCTGCAAAAAAAGAAACAAAGCAAAAAAATACAAAGCAGACACGCTCTCAAAAAGTTAAAGCAGACGTTTCAAATGAAGAAATAAAAGAGAATACAGCTGTTGAAGAAAATGAGAATAACGAGGCAATGTGTGAAGATAAAAATACTGCTGACGCGCCAAAGCAAGATACGCCTGAACAGCAGGTTATTTTAAACGAACATTCTGAAGAAGTTTGCTCCATGTTTAAAAAAATCACTAAACATTATGATTTACTCAATCATGTTTGCAGCCTGGGGCTTGATTATTGGTGGCGGCATGTTCTTGTGAATAGTTTTGTGCCTGGCCCAACCAATAAAATCCTGGATATGGCGGCGGGTACCCTTGATGTCAGCCTTTGTGCCTTGAAAAAATATAAACAGGCACAGATTGTTGCAGGGGATATTTGCCCGGAAATGCTTGAAATGGGCAAAGAAAAACTCAAAGCAGACAATGCGGACAGAATTGAACTGAAAACTATTGACGCGCTTGCCATTCCATACGCAGAAAAGAGTTTTGATGTGGTCAGCATGGCTTTTGGCATCAGAAATATTGAAGAACGCGTGAAAGCATTAACTGAAATGAAAAAAGTGCTTGTTATCGGCGGACAGCTCTATATTTTAGAGTTTTCTCCCGTGAAAAATCCATTTTTGCAAAAAGCGTATTATTTCTATATTGAAAAAATTATGCCTGCCATTGCGAAACTGTTTGGCGAAAATGCAGAAGCCTATGAATATTTAGCCAAAAGCATAAAAGCATTTCCCTGTCAGGAAGATTTTTGTGCAGAGCTTAAAGAAGCTGGTTTTGACTTTGTCAATTATAGAAAATTATCCTTTGGAATTGTGACTATTTATACCGCAATTAAAGGAAAATAAAAAAAATATTGAAAAATTGAAAAAAATGCTTGCAATTCAAGCATAAATAACATAAAAGATTTTTCGTGCCCAGGTGGTGGAATTGGTAGACACACTACTTTGAGGTGGTAGCGCTGCGAGG
>CAOMFZ010000140.1 GCA_948482415.1 uncultured Mailhella sp. | reverse complement strand
CTGCGTCACAACGACTAAAGCAGCGACAGCAGAGCTATAATTCCCCCCAAGAAAATAAATTACAACTATTTCCGGAAATACTCTAAAATATTTCCATTAAATCTTACAACTTTTATTTTTGTACGCTTTTATATTAAAAAGTTTTAAGAGAGGGTACAGGGAGAGAACTTTTTCAGCCACCGAAGGCGACGAAGCCGTTTGCGTTAGCGAGTGAGCGAGCTTTACACAAATGGACAGCAGAGATAAAGTTCTTTCCCTGTAATGTTGCAAATATTTCTGGAAATACGCTAAAAAGTTTTGAAAGAGGTCAAGGAGAAAACTTTTCTCAAAAGTTTTCTCCTTGAAATTTATAACTGTTATTAGCAGGCAAAAAAGTATTTTTCCACTATATCGCAAAGAATATGCCCGCAGGCGATATGCATTTCCTGGATATTATTGGTAGCTGAAGACGGAACATTCAAGCAAATATCAGCCAGTTCTCTCATTTTTCCGCCGCCCTCACCTGTAAAAGCAATGGTTTTTATGCCCATTTCTTTTGCTTTTAAAAAAGCATTGACAATATTTTGTGAATTTCCGGAAGTGGAAATGCCCACAAGACAATCTCCTGCTTTGCCAAGTCCTTCAACTTGCCGCACAAAAACCTGCTCATAGCCAAAATCATTGGCAATAGCAGTCAAAGCCGATGTATCCACAGTCAAACTCATGGCAGGAAGCGCCGATCTGTTTATTTTATAGCGTCCCACAAGCTCAGCCGCCAAATGCTGGGAATCCGCCGCAGAACCGCCGTTGCCGCAAAACATGATTTTATTTCCCTGTGCTAAGGACATAATCCATGCGTCGGCAATTTCTTCAATGCAGGAAGATTTACTTTTGAGCTTTGAAAAATTCTCAATTATTACAGCAAGATGTTGTTCTATTTTCATGTATATAGTATAAAAAAGCCTTTACAAATCGTAAAGGCTTTCAAGATTAGAAAGATTTTCCTCTGAAAGGAGAGATTGCCCGCAGATTTTCAATAATCTTCGGCGTTACTTCAATAACCTTTTTCACTTCTTCTTCTGTTGAATAGCGGGAAAGGCTGAAACGAATGGAACCATGGGCATAATTGAAAGGAACTCCCATTGCACGCAAAACATGGCTTGGCTCCAAACTGCCGGAAGTGCAGGCAGAACCGGAACTTGCACAAATACCGAACTGGTCAAGCATAAGCAAAATAGCTTCCCCTTCAACCGCTTCAAAGGCAATACTGGTAGTATTTGGCAAACGATGTTCTCTGTCACCATTGACAATAGCATGGTCAATTTTTGCTAAAATGCCCTGTTCGAGCATATCACGCAGACGTGCAACTTCTGTTCTTTCTTTGAGAATATTGCTTCCGGCAAGTTCGCATGCTTTGCCAAGCCCGATAATATACGGAGCATTTTCTGTGCCTGCACGGCGTCCGCGTTCCTGATGTCCGCCGCGTAAGAATGGACGGAAACGGGTACCGCGGCGAATATAGAGAACGCCTATACCTTTTGGAGCATGGAGTTTATGTCCTGACAATGCCAGAAAATCAATAGGCAGTTTTTGCAGATCAATAATTTCCTTGCCGACAGCCTGCACAGCGTCAACATGGAAAAGCACGCCTTTTGATTTGACAATATCAGCAATTTTGGCAACAGGGAAAATCGTCCCTGTTTCGTTGTTGGCAAACATGGTAGAAACGAGTGCCGTATCAGGACGAATGGCTGCTTCAAGTTCTGCCAAATCAAGCTGTCCTTTGCTGTCTACAGAAATATAGGTGACTTCATAGCCTTTTTTCTCAAGATAATCACCCATGGCAAGCATGGCAGAGTGTTCTACGCGGGTGGTGATAAAATGTTTTTTCTCCGGCTGTGTTTCAATGGCAGAAATAACAGCTGTATTATCACTTTCGGTACCGCAGGAAGTAAACATAATTTCATCGGGCAGTGCGCCTAAAAGGTCAGCAATTTGTTCTCTTGCCGTGACAATATGTTTTCCCACTTGTCCGCCAAAGCTGTGCATACTGGACGCATTGCCGTACATATCTTTGAAAAAAGGAAGCATTGCTTCTAAAACTTCAGGAGCAACTTGTGTAGTTGCATTATTATCAAAATAAATTACATCAGACATAATTACGCCTCAATTTTATGCTTGCACCACAACAAGATTTTCGTCAACATGTTCTTTCAAAGTTGCTTCAACAACATCTTTCAGTGTCACTGTGCTGGCGCGGCAGGAAGAACATGCACCGCGCAAAGAAACAATAACCTTATTATCCACAACATCGACAAGTTCAATATCACCGCCGTCCTGCGTCAATCTTGGACGCACATCTTCTTCAATGACTTGAATAATTTTTTGCATTTTTTGGATATTGCTCAAAGGCTTTTTAGAAACAGGCTTGAGTTCATGCAAAGCAAGTCCTGCATTTTTTTCAACTTCCAAAATTTGGGCAATAGCGTCCAGACATGTTCCGCAGGCACCGCCGGCTTTGGTAAAATTGGTAACTTCTTCCACTGTCTGCAAATTATTTTCACGGATAGCTTTGATAATTTGATTGTCAGTTACCCCAAAGCATTTACAAATAAGCTTTCCTTCTTCATCATGAGAAAGAGGAGCCAAGCCTTTGTAATTGCGGATAGCAGCTTCAAGCGCTTCTTCACCCATAACAGAACAGTGCATTTTTTCTTTTGGCAAACCGCCCAAATAGGCTGCAATATCTTTATTGGTAAGCTTACTTGCTTCATCAACGGTTTTTCCGATAATAAGCTCCGTCAATGCAGAACTGGAAGCAATGGCACTGGCACAGCCAAAAGTTTGAAAACTTGCTTTTTCGATAATGCCTTTGTCATTGATTTTCAAAAACAATTTTAATGCGTCACCGCAAGCCAGGCTGCCGACTTCACCAATGGCATTGGCGTCAGGCATATCCCCGGCATTTCTCGGATGTAAGAAATGTTCACGAACTTTATCTGTATATTCCCACATAATTAACTCCTTATGATATAGCAGAATATTAAGAATAAATTTTTATTTGTAAAGGCACAAAGCAAAATTTTTTTTAATTATTTTACTTTGTTTCCGTACCCCGCTCTTCAGCCTCTTCAACATTATAAGGACTGATTTCCAAATCGCCAAAAGCTGTATACTGCGGAATAAAGCGAAGTTCCACAGTTCCCGTCGGACCATTACGGTGCTTGCCAATAATAATTTCCGCCTTGCCGGTATAATTGTGCTCAGTATCGCCCTTTTTCACATAATAATCATCACGGTGAATAAACATAATTAAATCAGCGTCCTGTTCAATAGCACCGGATTCACGAAGGTCAGACAGCATGGGGCGCTTATCAGAACGTTCTTCTGTTTTACGGTTGAGCTGGGAAAGAGCAAGCACAGGAATATTTAATTCCTTGGCAAGCGCCTTTAAATTTCTTGAAATGTCAGAAATTTCCAATTCACGGGAATCATTTCTGGCTGAATGCATAAGCTGTAAATAGTCAATAACCACAAAATCGAGTCCATGCTGAGCTTGAATACGGCGGCAGCGGGCGCGAAGTTCCAAAGGCGTCAGCATGGAAGAGTCATCGATAAAAATTTTGCTGGCAGTCATGGCTGAGGCAGCATCGGCGATTTTTTCCCAATCTTCCGGTTCCAGCGTTCCTTTGCGGACTTTGCCGAGTTCCACATGTCCCCAGGAACAGAGCAGACGTTCCATAAGGGATTCTTTACTCATTTCCAAAGAAAAAATCGCCACAGTTGCGTCATTTTTAATAGCTGCCCGCGCTGCTAAATTAAGGGCAAAAGCAGTTTTTCCCATGGACGGACGAGCTGCTAAAATAATTAAATCAGCAGGCTGAAAACCTCCGGTCATTTTATCTAACTGAATATAATTGGTAACCAGCCCTGTTGGTCTGCCCTTATTTTGCAGCCGTTCAGTAATGGTATTAAAAACCTTGTCAACAATTTCTCCGCTGCCCATATACGTTTTGGTATTATTTTTTTCTGAAATGCCAAAAATCATTTTTTCCGCTTCATCAAGGAGCAAAGAAACATCATTGGTTCCGTCATAACAGGAACTGATAATATTTGCAGAAGATTGAATGAGCGAACGCAGAAGAGATTTTTCGCGGACAATTTTTGCATAATAAGGCGCGTTTGCCCCACTAACTACAGACTCCGCAAGCATGGCAAGCCGTTCTGCTCCGCCTGCTTCTTCCAAAAGATTATTGTTTTGCAGCCAATCTAAAACCGTGACAATATCGGGGTTAACATTTCTTGAATAAAGTTCTGTAATTGCACGAAAAATAGCCTTATTGCCGGGAAAATAAAAATCAGCAGCGCTCACCGTATCTAAAATATCATTCAATAATTCAGGACGCAAAAAAGCCCCGCTCAAAACAGCCGATTCCGCATCAGCATTATGAGGCGGCACACGTTTGAATAAATCCTCTTCCGTTTTGGCTAAATTCGCCCCTGTCGTATTTTTCTTTTTATACGAACGCTTTTTGGGCTCATTCACAGGATTATTCATAAAATCACTTAAATCAGACATACTGCCCCTCATTATTAAAATAATCTCTACTGTACATAAATTCCGCCCAATCAGCAATAACAATATTTATCAATAATATTATATTGTTATACAATAATTAGAGTATTTTCGGCAATTCTTAAGAATTTTTATGCAGGGAACAAACTTTAAGCTGTCCAGTTCTGTAAGGCTCATTCTTCGCCTAACAGAACCGATTTTGTCACCTTCGGTGGCTGTAAAAGTTTCTTCTCCTGCACCTCTTTACAAAACTTTTAAAATAACTTTCCCCAAAACAACAAGAAATGACATAATAAATAAGTACCACCCGCTCAGCGGGTGGTTTTCTCAAGCCCTGAAAAGGCATGTTACTGGCTTGCGCCTTAAGGCGCTTTGAATATGCTCGCCAATCGCATT
>CAOMFZ010000139.1 GCA_948482415.1 uncultured Mailhella sp. | reverse complement strand
TCAATACCCCCGTCATGGGGGAAATTATTCCGCCAACGTCCAGGTTTGGCTCACCTTCCGGGGCAAATGCACAAGCGGGTGATGTGGTTTTATTAAGCGGCTCCATGGGAGACCATGGTTTAACCGTTATGGCGGAACGTGAAAATCTTTCCTTCGTCAGCGATATTCAAAGTGACAGCGCGTCACTTAATCATATGATAGAACGGCTTATGCTGGAAGTAGGAGAAATTCATGTCCTGCGTGACCCCACCCGCGGCGGTGTTGCCACAACTCTTAATGAAATTGCAGAACAATCAAAAAAACGCTGTGTGCTTTTTGAAGAAATGCTGCCGATACATGAAAATGTGCGTTCCGGTGCGTCTATTTTAGGCATAGATCCCCTTTATCTTGCCAATGAAGGAAAATTGCTTTGCATTCTGCCAAAAGATAAGGCAGATGATGCCCTTGCCATTATGCGTGAAGATAAAAACGGGAAGGAAGCTGTCAAAATTGGAGAAATTGCGGAACTTCCTGCCGGCAAAAACGGGCAGGTCGTTTTACAGACAAGAATGGGCGGAATGCGTCTTTTAAATATGCTTGAGGGCGCACCATTACCTAGAATTTGCTGAATAAATTGCGTTTTTACAGCTTTTTTCTTGTGTTTTTTAAAGCTTTGTGGCAAGACAAAGCAATGAAGTTTATTGCCGGTCTCTTTTTGCTTTTCTTTTTGCCTATGACAAGTTATGCACAGGACTATGATAGTTTTGTGCTGACCTATCAGAGTGTGCAGATTTTTGAGAAAAATATTGCTGTTGAACTTGTTTTTGAACAGCCTAAACAGCATAAAATTGAAGCTGTATTAAAAAAAGGTGCTATTTTAAATCTTGTTATTCAAACTGAATTGGCAGAAAAAAAGTTTTTTCGCAATAAAGTAATTACAAAGCATATTCTTAATTATTATTTGCGTTATGATCCGTTAACAAGGCAATTTTCTGCTATTCAGGATGCGAAAACCATTGCCCGCAATGCAGACTCTGTTTTCCTTTTAGATGTGATTATCAAGCATATTCAATATGAAATTCCCTGTACTTTAGAAAAAAATGCAAAATATACGCTGCATACAAAAATTGACCTTGTGCAGTCAAATGCAAAATCATGGCTTGCCCCTGTCGATTTTATCGAAGCAGATAAAGTTATCCAGCCTTTTGAATTTGATTATGATTTTTCATTATAACTACGCTTGTAAACAGTTCATAAAAATTGCTTATGTTTGGTTTCAAAAAGAAAAACAATAATACTGATACACAGCAGGAAGGGAATGCTCCCATTGTGGAAAAAGTTTCGCTTTCAGAAGAAGTGAATGCAAAACTCGGAAAAAAGAAAAGACGCATTGAATTTTTTCTTATTGCTGCCATTAGTTTTTTGGTTTTTTTTGTGACCTGGGGACAAATTAATACCTTTGGTGCTGATACATGGGTATTTTTTGTGCTGATTAATATTAACGCAATTTTAATGCTCATTGTTCTTTTCCTTGTTGCGCGCAATGTTATTAAACTTATTCTGGAACGGAAACGCAAGGTTTTTGGGGCAAGACTGCGGACAAGGCTGGTGCTGGCTTTTATTTCTGTTTCTTTTTTGCCTATTATTCTGATGTTTTTGGTCACTAATAAAATTCTGACTACCAGCGTAAATTACTGGTTTACGTCGCAGGTTGAAAATTCCATGCAGGCTGCCATGGATGTGGGAAAAAGTTTTTATAATACTGCGGTGCTGCGATTAAAAGCCAATGCTGATTCCATGAGTGAGCGTTTATATGCTTTGCCGCAGGAAGACTGGCAGTCTGTTGTTATGCAAAATAAAAAAGAAAATAATCTTATTTTGCTGGGTATTGTGTATTTTAATGGGCAGGATAACCGCTATATTTTTTATGAAGAAAATTTATGGCTGATTGACGAAGAATTTATCCCCGTCTGGAAACTTGCCCTGCCGTCCATAAATTTTGCCAATGCGTCTAAAAACGGCTATGAACCGCTTTTATGGGGTGATGAAAAGGGTGATTATGTAATCAATGCCGTGCCGCTCAAGGGGCAAAGCGATTATTTCATTATCAGTGCGGAATTTATTGGCAAAGGGCTTATTAACCAGCTTGAAAAAATTTCTGATGGTTTTGAAGAATATGAAGCTTTGAAAAATTTGAAACAGCCTTTGAAATTTTCGTTTTCTCTGATCTTGGGATTACTCAGTTTGATTGTGTTATTTGCGTCTGTTTGGCTTGGTTTTCGCTTGTCACGGGAAATTGTCCAGCCAATTTTGGCTCTTTCCAAGGGAACCAAGCAAATTGCCGAGGGTGAATGGAATACAAAAGTTGAGGACAGCGGAAAAGATGAGCTTGGCAAATTGGTGGATTCTTTCAATGCCATGGCAAAGGAAGTGTATTTGAATCAGGAAAAGCTGAAAATGCTCAATTCTGTTATTGAAAATAAAAATAATAGTTTAATTGAACGAAATCAGTATATTGAAGCCATTCTCGAACATGTGACAACCGGTATTATCACCCTCAATGAGCATGCAACACTCATGACAATGAATAAAGCTGCCTGTGATTTATTCCAAATTCGTGCAGAAGGCTATTTGGGCTTATCCCTGCGGGTTGCTTTAGGCGGAAGCTATGCTCCGCTCATTGATGAAATGTATGATTTTATAAAAGCTAATCCGGCGAAAACATGGACAAAAGAAGTTGAGATAATCAGAAAAGGGCAATATATCAAAATATTGGTACAGGCTGTGCCGCTCAATTCTTTTGTGGAACATATCGAAAATCACAGCGGCGATTCCGGCTATGTTATTTATGACGATCCTCATTCCTTATATGGCAGTTTAGTTATAGTACTTGAAAATATTACGGAATTATCGCAAGGTCAGCGCCTTGCCGCATGGAAAGAAGTTGCCAAACGCATAGCCCATGAAATTAAAAATCCGCTGACACCTATTAAATTGTCTGTTGAGCGTATGGAAAAGCGCTTTGGTCCCAGTATTGCTGACCCGGTATTTAAGCAATGTACGTCGCTTATTATCAAAGAAGTTTCCAGAATACAAAGCATGGTTTCCGATTTTTCCGGTTTTGCCATTATGCCCGGTATCGATTTGAAAAAAGCCTCTCTTATACCTTTATTAAAGGAACTCACGGAACTTTTTAGAATAAGCCATGCCGATATAGAGTGGGAACTTGAAGCGCAGGAGGATATCCCTGATATCCTGCTTGACTATAAATCCATGCACCGCGCAATTTATAATATTTTTTCCAATGCGGCAGAAGCTATCCATGCGAAAAATGCAGATGCTGAAAAAGGAATAGTGCGTGCAAAATTGTATTGCACCCATTCTTTTTCTGAAACTTTTGTGACGCTGGATATCGTGGATAACGGCAAAGGTTTGGATGAAGAAGAACTTGCCCGGCTTTTTGAGCCTTATTTTTCTAAAAAGCCAACCGGAACCGGGCTTGGCTTGGCTATTGTGCAGTCTATTATTACAGACCATCATGGCACCATTCAGGCAAAGCAGGAAGAAAATATGACGGTTATTGAAATGCGTTTACCCATAGCCCAATAATTGAGAAAATGATGAATATTTATACTGTTGAGAATCTTTCAATCCGATTTGCGGAAAATTATGTTGTGCATGATGTGAGTTTCAGCCTTGAAAAAGGAAAAATTTTTTGTTTGGTCGGGGAGTCCGGCAGCGGAAAAAGCATGACAGCACTTTCTTTATTGAAATTACTGCCGGAGCAGGCTCATTGCACTGCCAACACGTTTGAATTTTTAGGCACGGATATTTTAAAGGCAAGTGACAAGGAATTGTATTCCCTTCGCGGTAAAGAAATTTCCATGATATTTCAGGAACCTATGACAAGTCTTAATCCTGTGTTTAAAGTAAGCTCCCAAATTATGGAAACATTACGGTATCATTTGAAATTGTCCAAAGAAGAAGCCCGTAAAATTTGTCTTGAACTTTGCGAAAAAGTAGGCATTCCGCTTGAAAAAGTTGACGAGTATCCGCACAAACTTTCCGGGGGCATGCGTCAGCGCATTATGATAGCCATGGCGCTTGCCTGTTCGCCTAAATTACTCATTGCGGACGAACCGACCACGGCTCTCGATGTGACAATTCAAGGACAAATTTTAGCCTTGCTGAAAAAACTTGTGCAGGAAAAGGAAATGGCAATGCTGTTTATTACCCATGATTTAGGCATTGTCAGTGAACTGGCGGATACTGTGGGCGTTATGTATGCCGGTGAACTTGTGGAAATGGCAAGTGCGCAGGACTTTTTCACAAGTGCAAAACACCCTTATTCCAAGGCTCTTATTTCTTGTCTGCCTAAACTGGAAAATAATCCTGTACGGTTAAATGTTATTCAAGGTACTGTTCCAAAACCTGAAAAAGAGCGGAATTACTGCGCTTTTCGTGACCGCTGTGCATATAAAACTCCTGCATGCAGCCAAAAGCAGGACCTAAAAGCACTTTCTGATACGCATTTTGTCCGCTGCTGTTTGTATTAATAATTTTATTTTGCAGGGGAAAAACTTTATCTCTGCTGTCCATTTGCGTAATTGCTCGCTCACTCGCAAACGCAAACGACTTCGTCGCCTTCGGTGGCTGTAAAAGTTTCTTCCCCAAAAAAATCAAGTAAACCCTTACGGGCTTGATTTTTTCAGGACGAGAACTTTTTAACGTATTGTAGGCTTTATATGGCTTCGCCATGCCAACAATACATAAAAAAGCCCCTGCACCCCTTTATAAAACTTTTTAAGCTTTATAAGATATTCTAAATTTTATCAGAAATTGCTCTATAGTATTTTCGGTTAACATTAAAAATAAATAGATTGCTTCGCTAACGCTCGCAATGAGGAAGCAAGGGGGCACAATGACGGTGAAATGTGATTTGTACTTCATTAACACGTCATTGCGAGGAGTGGTAACGACGAAGCAATCTTTTACCAAAATAAAACAGATGACAGAAATATTATGAATGTTATCCGGTAATGCTTTAATAAGATGGTTACTGCAAAAGAAAAACGCCCTCAATTTTGAGGGCGTTTGGGGTTTCTCATTGTGAAAATAAATTACGCTTTGTTATAGAAAACGGTTGATAATCAATCACCTAATCAAACATGTATTCTTGTTTTTCTGAAAGAAAAACAAGCGCTGGG
>CAOMFZ010000138.1 GCA_948482415.1 uncultured Mailhella sp. | reverse complement strand
GAGCACTTCCTTGACACGGAAGGGGTCAGCAGTTCAAGTCTGCTCATGCCTACCAGCATAAAAATAAATAGGGGGGCAACCTCCTTTTTTATATTAGTTTTTCCAGTGGAGAATGTGGTATGAAAATTGTACTTGATGGTAAAGAAATTGAAGCGGCTGAAAACGCGCTCATTTCTGATGTGTTGAAAGAAAATCTTTCCGGAAAAAAATTTAAAGCATGTGTTGCTGTAAAAATTAACAATGAAACCTTGCTTGATTTATCTCAAACAATACCAACAGGCACAACCACGATAACTCCGCTTACCACAGATACAGAAGAAGGCTTGCAAATTTTACGTCACTCAACTTCTCATATTATGGCACAAGCCGTGCAGACCCTTTTCCCCGGAACAAAAGTTACTATTGGTCCTTCCATTGAAAATGGTTTTTATTATGATTTTGATACAGACCGTCATTTCACAACTGAAGATTTAGAAGCCATTGAAAAGGAAATGCAGAAAATTGTTGACAGCGCGCTTCCTTTTGAACGTTCTGTCATGGCTAAAAAAGACGCAATCGACTTTTTCACTAAAATGGGTGAAACCTATAAAGCTGAAATTATTTCTGAAATTGATGCTGATACTGTTTCTTTGTATAAACAGGGCAATTTCACAGATCTTTGCCGTGGACCGCATATTCCCAATACTTCTTTTGCAAAAGCTTTCAAGCTGATGTCTGTTGCCGGAGCGTATTGGCGAGGCGATGAAAAAAACCGCATGCTTTCCCGTATTTACGGAACTGCTTTTGCTGATGAAAAAGCTCTCAAAACCTATTTGAACAGACTTGAAGAAGCAAAAAGACGTGACCATAGAAAACTGGGCAAAGAGCTCGGACTGTTTACTTTCTTTGAAGAACATGCTCCGGGTATGGCTTTCTGGCTTCCAAAAGGCATGATGCTCAGAACCATTTTGGAAGACTTCCTGCGCCGTGAACACTTGAAACGCGGTTATGAACTTGTGCAGGGTCCGCAAATCATGCGTAAGGAATTGTGGGAAAAGTCAGGTCACTATGACCATTACCGCCAAAATATGTATTTTACTGAAATTGAAAATGCTATCCATGGCGTAAAACCGATGAACTGCGTCGGTCACCTTTTGATGTACAATAATACACTGCATAGCTACAGAGAACTGCCTGTGCGCATGTTTGAGCTTGGTCTTGTGCACAGACATGAAATGAGCGGCGCGCTGCACGGTCTTCTTCGTGTTCGCCAATTCACACAGGACGATGCCCATATAATTTGTACGCCGGAACAACTGGAAGATGAAATTATCAGCATTATGCACTTCTCTGCCGATTTAATGGCTTTGTTCGGTTTTAATTACAGACTTGTTATTTCAACCCGTCCTAAAGACAGTATTGGTACAGACGAAGCATGGGAACTTTCCACAAAAGCGCTTATTCAGGCTGTTGAAAAAGAAGGTAAGCAATATCAAATCAATGAAGGCGACGGCGCTTTCTATGGTCCAAAAATTGATATTAAAGTTACTGATGCTATTGGCAGAGAATGGCAGTTATCAACCATTCAGGTTGACTTTAACTTGCCGGAACGCTTTGAAATTGAATATGTAGGTCAAGACGGCGAAAGACACAGACCTGTTATGGTACACCGTGCAATTTTAGGTTCTTTGGAACGCTTTATCGGCGTTTTGACCGAACACTATGCAGGTGCTTTCCCCACATGGCTTGCTCCTGTACAGGCAAGAGTTTTGAACGTTACAGACGCACAGCTTGATTTTACCAACGAAGCAGTAAAGAAATTACAGGCTGCCGGAATTCGTGTTGAAGCTGATACCAGAAATGAAAAGCTCGGCTTCAAAGTTCGTGAAGCACAGCTTGCAAAAATACCGTTTATCCTTGTTGTAGGAGATAAGGAAGTTGAAGAAAAAGGCGTGAATATCCGCCTGCGCACGGGTGAAAACTTAGGTTTGCAGTCTCTTGATGAAACCATTAAACTTATCCGTGAAGATAGTGATAAACCATTTAAAACTGGAGGAATGAGCTATAGCTTCGCCTAACATGAAACCACGCCGCGATGTGCCGCAGCAAGACAGCACTCGGCGTAATGAACAAATCCGTGCTCGTGAAGTTCGAGTTATTGGAGCGGAAGGGGAACAAATTGGTATTCTTTCTAAACAGGAAGCCATTGATCTTGCAAAAGAACATGGGCTTGATCTTGTAGAAGTTGCTGCTACTGCTGACCCGCCTGTCTGCCGCATTATGGATTTCGGTAAATTCAAATACGAACAGCAGCAAAAGAAAAAAGAACAAAAGAAAAATCAAACTGTTGTCCAGATTAAAGAAATCAAAATCCGTCCAAAAACCGATGAACATGACTATGAAACAAAACTTCGGCATATTCGCCGCTTCCTTGAAGACGGTGACCGCTGTAAAGTAACTGTTTTCTTCAGAGGCAGGGAAATTGTCCATAAAAGCCGCGGACAATCAATTTTAGATCGTATTGTTGAAGATACTAAAGAAATTTGTAAGGTAGAGGCAGAACAAAATGCAGAAGGCCGTACCTTGCAGATACTGCTTATTCCAAATTCAAAGAAATAAATGAAAGCCGCGAAAGCGGCTTTTTTTCTGTCTATGCACTTTATAGACATTATTTTTATTTTATTATATACTTTTCTAATAAATTCACTTTAGAGACGGGCGTGTATGAGAGCTTCAAAAGATCTTGTTATTGGTTTGGCAGGGCTTGGAACTGTCGGTTCCGGGCTTGTGCAGTTATTAAAAAGCAATGCAGCTGAAATAGAGCAAAGAACCGGCAAAAAAATTATTGTCAAATATGTTGCTGTTCGTGATGTCAATAAAAAGCGAGATCTGCCGGAAGGTGCTAAACTTATAGATAATCCACTGCTGATGATTGAAGATCCTGAAGTTGAAGTAGTGGTTGAACTTATTGGCGGAACTTCCTTAGCAGGAACACTTATCCGTAAAGCTTTGGAAAATGGAAAATCCGTCGTTACAGCGAATAAAGCCCTGCTTGCAGAAAAAGGCGAAGAACTTTTTTCTTTGGCTGAAGAAAATAATCTTTTCTTAGCCTATGAAGCCAGTGTTGCTGGTGCCATTCCTGTGGTACAAACCATAAAAGACAGTCTGGCAGGCAATAAAATCCAAAATATTTTTGGTATCCTGAACGGTACAAGCAATTATATTTTGTCTGAAATGTCAGCCAAGGGCACACAATTTGATGAAGCATTGAAGAGTGCCCAGGAACTGGGCTATGCCGAAGCTGACCCAACCCTTGATATTGACGGTTTTGATGCTGCCCATAAATTAAAACTTCTAGTTCGTCTTGCCTGGGGTGTGCATTATCCTTACGACAAACTTTCTATACAGGGCATTCGCAATATGAGCGCCATGGATATTGCCTTTGCACAAAGTCTTGGCTATACGATCAAATTATTGGGACAAGCTGAATATAAAAATAATGAAATTGAAGCAGGCGTCAGTCCGGTGCTTATCCCTGCAAAAGCAATACTTTCCCGTGTGGACGGAGCGTTCAATGCAATCCACATCAATGGCAATGCAGTAGGACCTTTATTTTTGCATGGTCTTGGAGCAGGAAGCCTGCCGACTGCCAGTGCTGTGCTTGGTGATATCATGTCCATTATGAAAGATATTTATGACAGCACAGGCTATGTAACAAAGAAATTTCCGCTTGCACCTATCGCCAATATTGATAATTCTGTATCTCCCTGGTATCTGCGGCTTATGGTGCATGATACCGTGGGAGTTTTGCGTGATGTTGCTGGAATTTTTGCAAAGCAGTCTATCAGTATTGCACAGGTTATTCAAAAGAAACAACAGGAAGACGGCGTGCCTCTGGTCTTTATGACCCATGAAACAACAGTCAAAGCCATGAAAAATGCTTTGGCTGAAATCAAAGCAACCAATATTTTAAATGCGGAACCTGTTGCATTCCGTGTTTTGGAATTAGCATAATATTTGAATATTTTCGTATGATATTCAGAATAGCTGTTACTATATTAATATCGTTAGAAGATTGCCGCGTCACTCCTCGTACAGCTCTTAGACAAAACCAAAGGTTTTAAGTCTTAGAACTAGTAGAGGTTCTCGTATCCGGCACTTACGCATAGCAAGGCTATAAGCGTAAAAGTGACCGGATGACGTTCCCCGCAATGACGGCAAAATGCGATTTGTACTTCGTTACACGTCATTGCAAGGAGTGATAACGACGAAGCAATCTTATAACGAAATAACATATATGAAATAGATGGTATGAATACTATCTGGAAGAATGCTAGTATATAAAGGAATGAATATGTCTGTTACAATTAATGAAAACCTTTGCTGCGGGGATAAATTTTGTATTAATATTTGCCCCTGTGAAAGTATTGAATTGAATGAAAATAACAAAGCAGAACTTACCCGCAAGGGTAGTCTTACCTGTATTTCCTGCGGGCAGTGTATTGCAGTTTGTCCAAAAGGTGCCATTAGTTTGGAAATTGACGGCACCGAAGAAAAAGGAGAAGCAATCGCCAATGCCTATCCAAAATTTGACGATATTGCGAATATGATAAAAACCCGCCGTTCCGTTCGTCAATACAAGGATAAGCTTATTCCAAGTGAAGAAATTGAAAAAGCTCTTGATATTGTGCGTTTTGCGCCCACTTCCAAAAATAAGCAGTATGTGAAATGGGTTGTTGTGAACGGCAGGGAAAAAGTCCGCAAACTGGCTGATCTTGTCATTGATTATATGCGCCGGACTCCTGCGGCAA
This sequence comes from uncultured Mailhella sp., assembly GCA_948482415.1. Lineage (GTDB taxonomy): Bacteria > Desulfobacterota > Desulfovibrionia > Desulfovibrionales > Desulfovibrionaceae > Taurinivorans. The sequence goes on along the minus strand of CAOMFZ010000138.1, from coordinate 401 downwards.
AACGTATGGTTGCAAGCCATGATAATGGCGGCGATCCTATTTTCAGAGGAGCAACTTGTGTTATTTTTGCTTATTGCGATAAAGAAATTGGTGAACGTTACGGCACTGTTGACTGCACCATTGCCGCAACCTATTTGGAATTGCTCCTGCCAAGCATGGGAATTGGTACCTGCTGGGCTGGTTTTGCCATTGCCACAGCAAAAGAATATCCGCCAATTAATGAATTTTTAGGCTTGAAAGATACCGATAAAGTTGAAGCGGGACTGATGATTGGTTACCAAAAAGTAAAATACAGAAATATTCCGCCGCGCAATAAAGCCGATATCAAATATGTTTAACAACAAATACTAGAGTGTGTCGTCAATAAATTTTTGCCCAAATAGCAATACATCTTATATGCA
>CAOMFZ010000137.1 GCA_948482415.1 uncultured Mailhella sp. | reverse complement strand
GTGTGTAGTGAATAACTGCACACTTTTTTATCATAGAAAAGATGATATTTGTGAAATGATATTGAAAGGTGCTTTTTACTATCATTATGACGAAAATTTTTTTATACACTGTCATATATACATAAAATGTTGGGCATTATGAAAGATGACCCATTTTCAAAAGAGATTAAATGAGATATGAAAAGATATAGTATATAAACTATTGATATTATAGTAAAAATAAATTTTTTCTCTTCAGATTTGTGGTCTCAAAACCACTGTTCTGACTAAGCCTTAAATCGGGCTATTACACAATGATCTTATTAATCATTAAGAAAACATAATAGTGATAATGAGATAAAATATGATTATATTGAGGTAACGGATTTAACTCAAAGGAATAAAGAATATAATATAAGGGTAACACACACATGACTAGGTCATTAGACAAAGCAGTTGAACGAATTACAGGATTACTGAAATTGCTCACACTAACTAAACAGTTTTTACCTGCCGCCGGTTCGGCATTGATAAATGCCCAGCCATTTGCAGGAGCGTCATAAAATGCTCCATTCCAAGTAGATCCACCGCTTAGAACAGGAAGATTGATAGTTATATATTTCTTTGTAGCTGGCATACCAATTCCTGCAAGATAACTGTCCATCAATTTTCTTTTGGTTTGAGGCATGGCGGGGATTTTGGAACTGTCGAACCGCACATCGAACGGAAATTCCGCATTGTCCGGGTTTTCCGTGATTACGCAGGTCGTGTTATCTGCGTATCTGATGTTATTTCCGAAAATCTCATTTGCCATGTTCTCAGGCATTTTAATCGCCTGCAACGCTTCAAGATTTGCCATATCACGAGCATTATCAATATTGAACAGCACAGGAGTATTGTTCACTTCTTTTATATACGTTGCCGTATTCATAAAAACCTCATTTTTTCAAGCGAGAGCGAGTGACAGGAAGCCACTCCGAGCGTCATCTCACTGGTAAGCATAAATCGTTGTTGCGGTTGAAATTTCAAAAACTTCCAAAATCAGCACGTCATTTTTTGGAATAATTGTCACAACGCCGGAACTTTTTACGCCGGTCAGCTCGTCAACCCCGAGCAAAACCGGCGTGCGCTCTTCCTGCACCGCCCCGTCTTTGGACATGAAATACGCCCTTGCGTTGATGTTGCTTGGACTGTGCAGATAAAGAAAAAGCGGATTATCGGGTGTCACAAGCAAAGTCCAGCCGCCCGCCGTGCTGCGGCTGCCGATGAGCGTCAGCTGAGCGGATAACGCAATATCGGCTTTCAGTTTTTCAACAATCTCTTCGTGGGCGTTCGGGTCGTTTTTATGGGCGTCAACTTCCTGCAAAACCTTTATTATTTCTTTATTGACAAAATCAACGGAAGCCAAGGCTTCGTAGCTGACGGTAATTTCCACAACGCCCTTATTGGTTATAGGCAATTCAACCAATTCCCTTAGTTCCGCGCCTGTTCCCTCTGCGAGCATAGCCTTATAAAATTCGGCATGGTTGCCGTATACCAGCAAATCGCCTTCATTGTCGTAAATGCCCCATTCACGAACAAAAAAACCGCCCACATTGTAAGGGATGACGATTTCAACAAGCACGCTTGCTTCATTTTGCGGGTTATTGGCAACATTATTCAGATTTCCGCGCCAAACTTCGTGGACAAGGCTGGTTACGTTCGCAGAAGGCTCCGGAACAGAACCGTTGCCGTCGCCGATTGCCAGCTGCGTGAAAGAAATCGTTTTATTTTCCGTGGCATATCGAGCAAGCTTTTTTAACCCTTTTTCTGTCCACACCCCCATATATTTTGTACTCATAACACCTCACTGACCTTATGTTTAAATGTTATATAAATTGTTTGCCCAGCCTGAGCGTTTAAATTTGTTTGCGGAATATCAAATTCTCCAAAACTCACAACATGCGTTATTGCTATGGCGCTTCTCTGGCTTGCCAGTGAATAAACAGGAGCGTTTTGAAACTTTGCAAAGCTTATTCCCCGCAGTTTTGAGCGGGCAGGTTTATACATGTTTGCAATTTCATAAATGGCATTGACTTTTTCCTGCTCCAAACTTTCTCCGGGGTCGAGCAGGTTAATATTGAATGTTGCCCAGCGTGCGGGGTCGGTATGGCGCAGATTTTGAATTTCACCGTTCGGGTAGCCGTATTCAGCTAAAATTTGTACAAGCCCTTGATTTTTCCCGCCCAGTTTATGCCATGCGAGGGCTTTTTCCACTCTTGTTCGATATTGCTTATCGTTGTCAAAGCGAATACGGGGAATGCCTCGTGAAACCCCGTAATTACTGATAAGGCTATCGTCCGCTTTAGGCACGACAAACTGGTCACGCATGGCGAGAATATCATTTCTGACATTGTCCATGGTAAGAGCCAAACCTTTGACTATCACTGCAAGGGCATTTTTATTTTGAATGAACGGAAACGCTAAGTAATCTTTGAAGTATTGCCAGAAATTCATTTTACGCCTCGTTTACCCATTTGATTGCAATTTCAAGACTGCCGAGCTTCGCCATTTCTTCTTTTTCAATGGTGACATCAGAAGTGGGATTATTCCAGATTATTCGCTTTACGCCATGCAAATTAATAATGCCCGCTTCAATGCGGGATAAAATCACATCTTTGCCGATACCAAAATACGGCACGCTGTAATCGCAGGAAAAGAGCTTTTGAATATAGCTTACCGCCTGTGCTTTGATTTCTGTCTCGCTACCTGATAATATTTCAATTTCCATAGATATATTGACCGGAACAGGAACAGGGCTTTTCACAAGCACATCATCATTGATTACGATATGAGAGGCGACGGCTTTCCTTACCTCTTCGAGTAAGTTTTCCGTGGGAATGCCGTTTGCTCCCTGCACAATAATATCAAGCGTTCCCTCGCCGCGCGGATGCTGATCGGAAATATACACATCTTCAACGCCGTTGACGGAAAGGGCGGCATTTTCATAGGCAGCGCGCGTCATACCCGCCTGTGAGGAAAAAGCAAGGGAATATCGGCGCTGCAGCTGCAAATCATTTTCTTCGTCAGACGCTTCTTTTGTCAGCCAGTCAGTAAAATTGTCGATTTTGCCCACGCCTTCAACAGGAGTGACGAGTTCGCAAATCTGATTGGGGGCGACATTGTTTTTCTTGCCGTATTCCTCGCTTTCGCAGGGAATAAGAACGTATTCTTCACCCTGCTGAATAACGGCGCTTTCCAAGGTCACAAAACGGTAAATTTCCCCTTCACCGTCAGGCTGTGTTTTGACAATTTTCCCTTTCGGAATAACGATATTGCGTTCCATATCATCAAGGTCTAAGCGATAAAACGCAATATTCCCATAGGCTTTTTGGCTTTGCTTGCGGCTTATGCCAACTTGGTCGCTGTGAACATCAAGCCAAGCCGCGGCTGAATTTTTGGGAACCGCTTCCTGCATGGTCTTTTCCATGTTTTGATAAAGCTGCCAAAGCCCGAACGCGAACAGTTCAATAAGTCCGCGGGCTATGCCTTTATTGAGGTTCAGACGCTGCGGCAAATATCCTTGTGCGATAAATTCATCCTGAACCTTATCCATGTTGTCAAAAAGCTCTTGGCGTATCTCCGCCAGTGTTTTTGAAAGTTTTGGCAGTTTTGTGGGCATAATAAAACCTTATGAAATGTTTATGTTGGCTTTGTCGGTCGGGTTGATATCCTCAATGATCAATGTCTTTGAATAGGTATCGCCGCGTAAAAGAAGGTTGGTTTCATTGTCTTCGCCAATGAGGGTAAAATTAATCAGAATCTGCACACCTTTTTCATCCCATTTGAGAATTTTTGCGGAAACTTTGCCGGTTTCCACCCGAGAGTCTTTTTCAATCCGCATGATTATTTCGGAAAGCAGGGCGGCTCTGTTTTGAGCGGTGTTTTCCTCAAAAATAAAATCATGGATGAGCGAGCCGTACTCTTTATCGTAAAAAAGCGTTCCAAGCCTCGTGAAAAGCCGCAGTTTTATATCCTGCAAAGGCGTTTCAACCCAGCGTGTCAAAACAAGTTCGCCGTTGGCGGCTATTTTAGGATTGTTATTCTTGTCAAGGGCGATATCCTGTCCCCATAATTCGTTTGTATTCATAAAACGCACTGTATTAAAAAAATAACTTTTTTTCGTAACTGTATGAAAACCATGCAATAAAAATAAAAAAGGACAGTCAAACCGTCCTTTTGGTTGTAAAAGAGTTTTCTCCATTCTCATTTATAGTGAAAATTTTCCTTGACTTTTTCTTTTTAATCCTGCATAGCACTTTTCATGGAGCTTCAAAACTCCTCTATCGACGTTTTATCCATAACGAAATCATGGCTTTTTTTGTGCCTAAATTTCAAATTTGGCTGGGAGTGGGCTAATACAATACCGAGCAATCGGGAATATGCCCGCCGTTCGATAGCGGTTTTGAGCTCCCAGCCTTTTTTATTTCAAAATTGGCTAATTTCAAAAAGACTATCGAGGTACAAAATGACAACTTTCACTCAAGAAATCGCCTACATCGAAAAAGACAGTATTCAATCTAACGACCCCAAAATTGGGGGCGTTCCCAAAAATTTTCTATTCTCATTTAGTCTAAAATTTTAACTTGACAATTATATAATTGTACACTTATAAAAGTGGCAAGGAGGATATGTGGAAAAAAAAATAAAAACAATAACAATTCAAGTGTCTGAGGAAGAACACAAAGAAATTAAAGTTGTTGTTGCTAAAGAAGGAAAAACAATAAAACAAGTTCTTTTAGAGGCAATAGCAAAATTAAAAAACAATCAACAATAAAAAAACGGCTCAAATTAGTGCTGCAACACTAATAAGAGCCTAATCAACATACTATACAGGAGATAGTAAGATGACTAAAAAAAACTTAACACAACTCATTTCAATTAACAAGCAAAATCCTATCAATTTCGTTGAAAAAGATGAAAAAATTTTATTCTCAAGTTTAGAAATTGGAAAACAATTAGGCTATTCTAATCCCTATAAAGCAATTAGCAACCTTTTTCAACGTAACTCTTTTGAATTGCTAAATTATTCAACTATCCTCAAAGTGAGGACAGTTGATAATAAACTCCGAGATGTCCGCCATTTCACCGAAGAGGGCGTATACATTCTTTCCATGCTGGCAAATACCGACAATGCCCGAGATTTTCGCAAACGTGTTGCAGAGCTTTTGAAAAATCTTCGCCAAAAAGAAATGGACAAGGCGTTTCTTGCAGGCTTTGATAACGGCAGGGAATGCGGCTTGAAAGACATGGAACTTGCAAAAGAAGTTTCCTATCAGCAAGGCATGGAATACGGGCAGAGCCTGCCTTGCGTGCAGATTGAAACCCAAAAATCCTACTTGC
>CAOMFZ010000136.1 GCA_948482415.1 uncultured Mailhella sp. | reverse complement strand
TTATATATAATTAATAAGTTAAAACGTTTTGAAAGAGGTCAAGGAGAAAACTTTTGGAAAAGTTTTCTCCTTGAAAAATAAAAAGAATTATATCCTATAATTTATGCACGGTCAGCAAGGGCGGCAACAGAAGGAAGCGTTTTTCCTTCGAGTACTTCTAAAAATGCACCGCCGCCGGTGGACAGATAGCCCATTTTTTCCTGAATGCCGAATTGTTCAACCGCAGTAACGCTGTCACCGCCGCAAACAAGGGTGTACGCTTTTGAATTTGCCAGAGCATTGCCGATAAAGCGTGTTCCTTTGTCAAAAGGAGTTTGTTCAAAAACACCAAGGGGGCCGTTCCAAACAACGGTATTGGCTTTTTCAAGGATTTTCGCAAAGTTTTTGCAGGTTTCTTCACCCATGTCAAAAATTGCTTCATCAGCTTTGATATCATTGATAGCACACGTTCTGAGACCTTCGCCGCTGGCCATGTCTTTGGCTACAACAACGTCTGTTGCCAAAGGCAAATCAACGTTTTTGCTTTTTGCAAGCTTAATCAGCGCGTTAGCCTGATCAACAAAATCTTCTTCTACAAGAGATTTGCCGACATTGTAGCCTTCTGCCAAAAGGAAAGTATTGGCAATGCCGCCGGCAACAATAAGACCGTCAACAAAGCCAAGAAGGTTTTCAAGAACGGTAACTTTTGTGGAAACTTTTGAGCCGCCGACAATGGCGTACAATGGGCGTTTAGGTTCCTGAAGAATTTTGTTGGCTGCCTGCATTTCTGCGAGCATAAGAGGACCGGCTACAGCAACTTTTGCCTGACGGATAGCAGATTCTGTTGAAGAATGTGCACGGTGAGCAGCACCAAAAGCGTCCATAATATAGACATCACCCAGGGAGGCAAATTTTGCACCCAGTTCAGCGTTGTTTTTCTTTTCGCCGACAAGGAAGCGAACGTTTTCCAGCAAAACAACTTCGCCGTTTTTGGCTTCAACTTTGAGTTCCGGGTCGTAAGCATGGAAGCGTACTTCTTTGCCTAAGAGTTCGCCGAGACGTTTGGCAACAGGAGCAAGGCTGAATTCTTCTTCAAAGGTTCCTTCTGTAGGACGTCCCAAGTGGGAAAGAACAATAACGGCACAGTTATTGTCTAATGCTTTCCGGATAGTCGGGAGAACAGCACGGATTCTTTTATCGCCTTTGATAACGCCATTTTTAAGGGGTACGTTCAAATCGCAGCGAATAACCACATGTTTGTTTTTTAAATCAACATCATTCATGCTTAATGCTTTCATTTTTATGCTCCTAAAAGTTCTTTTGATTTTTCTAAAAGGTTATCAAGGCTAAAACCATAGTATGGGAAAAGTTTGCTTGCGGGAGCGGATTCGCCAAAACCGGTCATGGCGATAATTGCTCCGTCAAGTCCTACATATTTATACCAAAAATCAGCACTGCCGGCTTCAAGGGCAATGCGTCTGCGAACAGCTTTAGGCAGTATTTTTTCTTTATAGGCACTGTCTTGTCTGTCAAAAACATCGGCACAGGGCATGGAAACTACACGGACATTTTTGCCTTCAGCCTGCAATATTTTTGCACCTGCTCTGGCAAGTTCCACTTCGGAACCGGTGGCAATGAAAATAATGTCAGGAGTTTGACCGCTGTCCATAAGAATGTAGGCACCCTTTGCAATGTCTGCAAGCTGTTCTTTGCTGTGGACTTGCGGTTTCAGGTTTTGACGGCTCATGGCAAGACAGACAGGTCCGTCTTTCTTTTCAATACCTGCTTTCCAGGCAACAGCACTTTCAATGGTGTCGCAGGGACGCCAAATATCCACATTTGGAGTCAGGCGGAGAGCGGAAATTTGTTCAATGGGCTGGTGGGTCGGACCGTCTTCGCCCACGCCGATAGAGTCGTGGGTGAGTATCCAAATGCCGCGGATTTTAGAAAGGGCAGCAAGACGGACGGCATTTTTTGCATAATCGGAGAAAACAAGGAATGTTCCGCCATAAGGAATAAAGCCGCCGTGCAGGCTGAGTCCGTTCATAATGGTGCTCATGCCAAATTCGCGCACGCCATAGTGGATATAATTGCCCTCAAAGCTTTCCAGATCAAGGTCCTTAGAATGTGCATGCTTTGTTCCCACTGAACCGGTCAGGTCAGCAGAACCGCCAAGAAGTTCGGGCAAACTTTCTGCAATGGCGTCCAAGACTTTTTTGCCTGCATTACGGGTAGCAAGTTCTTCCTGATTTTCCAGGAGACCGGCAAAAAGAGCATCAAATGCTTGTGCATATTCAGGGGTAAATTCACCGTTCATGCGGCGGGTAAATTCGTGCGCTGATTCCGGATAGGCTTTTTGATATTCTGCAAAAAGTTTATCCCATTCAGCATTGGCAGCTTTGCCTTTTTCAACGCAATTCCAGGCTTTGTACAGATGTTCCGGGATTTCAAAAGGCGCATAGTTCCAGCCAAGAGCTTTTTTGGTGGCTTCATTTTCTTCTGCACCCATGGGAGAACCGTGACAGGAGGATTTGCCGGCTTTATTGGGGGAACCGTAACCAATAATGGTTTTGCAGATAATAAGTACTGGCTTATCGGTCACAGCTTGAGCTTTTGCTATTGCTTCATCAAGAGCTTTTGGATCGTGTCCGTCAACATCTTTGATGACATGCCAGTTACATGCTTCAAAACGTTTCGCCACGTCTTCCGTAAACCACCCCTTGATATTGCCGTCAATGGAAATAGTGTTGCTGTCATAAAGAGCAATGAGTTTATTAAGCTTCCAAGTACCTGCCAGAGAAACGGCTTCCTGACTCACGCCTTCCATAAGGCAGCCGTCGCCAAGAAACACCCATGTCTTATGGTCTACAATATTGTAATTTTCTTTATTGAATTTTTTGGCAAGGAGTTTTTCCGCAAGAGCCATGCCCACTGCCGTGGCAATGCCTTGACCCAGTGGACCTGTTCCAATGTCAACGCCCTCGGTTCTGTCAATTTCCGGGTGTCCGGGGGTTTTAGAGTGGAGCTGGCGGAAATTTTTAATGTCGTCCATGCTCAAATTATAACCAGTCAAATGCAAAAGGCTGTAGAGAAGCATAGAAGCATGTCCGTTAGATAAAACAAAACGGTCACGGTTTACCCAGTTTGGATTTTGCGGATTATGTTTATAGGCATGCCGCCATAAAGCTTCAGCCATATTTGCCATACCCATTGGCGCACCAGGGTGACCGGATTTAGATTTGTCAATAGCGTCCATGGCTAAAGCACGGATAGCATTGGCACATTCTTTGCGAAGTTCCATGGTAAATCCTCTGTAATTTATATTGCTTCCTTTTGAAAAGCCCTGCGGCGTTCGTCAAAAGGAGGATGAGCAAAAAAGGCAGAGCCGGAAACTAAAACATCAGCTCCTGCTTTGCATAATTTTTTTGTATTTTCAGGAGTAACGCCGCCGTCAATTTGAATATGGCATTTTCTGTCTCCAAGCATTTGCCGAAGTTTGCGGATTTTTTCATAGGTTGCAGGGATAAAACTTTGTCCGCCAAAACCGGGATTGACGCTCATGAGTAAAATCATATCCACATCGTCAAGCACATATTCACAAACATTCAGCGGAGTTGCAGGATTTAAGGCAAGTCCTGCCTGCATGCCAAGACGGCGTATTTCTGCAAGGGTGCGCTGAATATGATTGGTTGCTTCTGCATGGACAACCAGCATATCTGCCCCTGCTTTTTTGAAATCTTCCAAATAACGTTCAGGTTTTTCAATCATTAAATGTACATCAAAGAAAAGTTTTGATTTGGGGCGGAGCATTTTAATAACGTGCTGCCCAAAGGTGATGTTAGGCACAAATAAACCGTCCATCACGTCCCAGTGTACCCATGAAAGTTCTGCTTTTTCAAGGTCTTTAAGTACTTGCTCAAGATTTCCGAAATCAGCTGAAAGCAGGGAGGGTGATAGTATCATACTCGTTTTCTCGCTATTTTGTTTCTAATAAATTATGGAGTTGTTTCAATTCACAAAATACTTCATGGAGCGTTTCTTTATAGTGGGAAGTGTTTTTTTCAAGAGGATATTCATCTTCGGAAACAAGGGTATTTTGTTCTAAAGGCAGGGTAATATCGTCGGCTAAGGGTTCAGCGGAACCTTTGAGTGTTTTTTGCGCACCTTTGATTGTCATGCCTTCCTGATAGAGTAAGGTATGGATTTTTTTCAAAATATGCATATCTTTTTCAGAATAATAGCGCTGCCCTGTTTCTGTTCGCTTGGGGCGAATTTGCGGAAATTCTGTTTCCCAAAAGCGAAGAACACTGGTTTTTACATCGAGGATTTTTGCAGCTTCGCCAATTCTGTAAACTCGTAGTGCCATGAAATTCCCTTTTGTTTGATTACTTTTATTTTATCTTATTTTCTTAATATTATCCAGTAAAATTTAAGGGGTTTCTGCAAGTTTTTAATAAAAAAACAGCAAACAAAAAATGTCTGCTGTTTTATGTTTTCAAAAAGATAAATTGTCTGAAAAAAATTACATTCTGATACCAAGCGTTTTAATAACTGCTTGGGTAATTTTTTCTCTTTCCTTATCCACTTCTTTATCTTCGAGAGTTTTGTCAGGAGATTGGAAGGTAAGACGGAAAGTCAGATTGCGTTCGCTGCTGTCCTTGGGGATATACAGGTCACGAAGTTCTGCCGCAGTGAAGAATTTGCCTTTATTTTGGCAAATAGCGTCGAGAACAGTTTTTACAGGCATATTCTGCGGACAAATAAAGGTAATATCGCGGCGAACAGCAGGATACACGGCAAGCGGCGTGAAGTGCGGTTTTTTGCCAAGCGCAAGTTCTTCTAACGTGTCAAGTTCAAGGTCTGCAATCCAGACAGGCTTTTTGGCATAGTATTCATCGGCAATATTTTTCTGCACACGTCCCATAATCCCGATAAGTTGTCCGTCTTTAGCGGAAAGTTCCACTGCAGGGGTAAGGTATGGGTGAGCAGATAATTTTTGTACCTGCATTGGGTCAAGGTGCAGAAAATCGACAATGAAAGTATCAACTAAGCCGCGCAAATCCGCATAATCAATTTCTTCTTCGCCATTACCCCATGCACTGTCATAGCGGCTGCCATAGAGGGCAAAAATAAGGTGGAGACGTTCTTTGACTGTGGTTTCGCTTTGGCTGTCTTTGTGGAAAGTGTGAGCAATTTCAAAAAGACGCAGTCCATTTGCACCATGGGCGATATTTTCGCGAACGCTTTGCAAAATGCCGGCTGCAAGGTGGGTTCGGAGGACATCTTGTTCAGCACTCAAAGGATTGATAATAACAACTCTGTCCTCTTTGGGAAGATTGAGCGTATCCAAATCCTTATTGCCTACAAAGCTGTAGTTGATAGCT
>CAOMFZ010000135.1 GCA_948482415.1 uncultured Mailhella sp. | reverse complement strand
CGGTTCTGTTAGGCGAAGAATGAGCCTTACAGAACTGGACAGCAGAGCTAAAGTTTTTCCCCTGCGTAGAAAAGTCGCAGGATTTATCGGAACTGCTCTAGGAAATTTTATTTTTTCAAAAAGATAAAAACCTTCATCGATAATTGATTTAAGCCGTTCTGCGGGAGCAGTACGGCAAAATGCCTGCTTTATTGTGTGCAGGAAACAATCAACTTTAAAATATGCAGGGAGTAACTTGTAACGAACTTTGCAGAAGAGGGCGGAGCTCTCTTACTGCACAGTGAGTTAATGGAGATTGAGGAAAGGGGATACAAAGGAGAAAAACTAAAGGGGCTTGCCCCGTTAAGGTTTTCCCCTTTATTAAAAATGAGGTGCGGGGAGGTATCTCCGGAAAAAATATTTTTTAAATAATATATTATAAAAAGAATTTTTGCGTAATTCTTTTTTTTTGCAAAAAAGAATTAAAGCATGTTGGTGGGGTCCAAATCGAATTGCAGGCGAATTTCATTTGCCTGCAAAACACTTTGTTTTGGTAAACAAGATGCATACAGCGTGCGTATGCTGTTCCAATTATCAGCGCGGATAAAGCATTGAAAGCGCAGTCTGCCCTGCAAAAGCGCAAGAGGGGCAGGGATTGAGCCTGTGGCGCGTATGCCTGACTGTGCTGCTTTTTGTTTGATTTCTTTGATAAAGGTATCCCAAATTTCTTTTGCCGCGGGCTTATTTTTAGGGAAAGAACAGCGAATAAGGGCAAGCTTGGTGAAGGGCGGATAATTGCGTTTTTGGCGCTGGGCAATTTCCTGTGTGTAAAAAGTCAGGTAATTTCCTTTTAAAATATGCTGCCAGAAAGGATTTTCCATGTCTCTGGTCTGAATAATGACTTTGCCTTTTTTTTCCCCTCGTCCAGCCCGTCCGGCAGCCTGGGTAATGAGCTGAAAAGTCCGCTCAAGAGCCCGATAATCGGGAAAGTTAATTCCCAAATCCGCGTCCAGAATAACAGCCAGTGTCACATTGGGGAAATGGTGCCCTTTTGAAAGCATTTGCGTGCCCACCAGAATTTGTGCTTCCTGCTTGGCAAAGGCATTGAGAATTTCCTCCATTTTTCCCTCTTTGCGGGTGCTGTCCTTGTCGAGACGCAAAACCTTGGGCGCAGAGCCGTTTTGAAACATTTCATTGATTTGTTCTTCAATGCGTTCTGTGCCGTCTCCCAGCGGGATACTGTGCAAATTCCCGCATTCGGGGCAGGGACTTGGCACATGGCGGATATAGCCGCAGTAATGGCAGGAGAGAATTTCCCGTTTTTTGTGATAGGTCAGGGAAATATCACAGTTGGGACAGCGGGCGGTTTTTTTGCACTCCACGCAAAACATCAGCGGCGCATAGCCCCGTCTGTTGAGCATAATAATAGCCTGTTCGCCGTTTTTTATGCACTGTTTCAGGGCAAGTACTGTTTCAGGCGCAAAGCTTTGGGAGATTTTGCTGATGTCTGCCAGCCGGATTTCCGGAAGTGTGGCATTGCCGATGCGTTCCAACATTTCATAGCGCGCATACATATTTTGTTCGGTGGCATAATAGGACTTGATGTCAGGCGTGGCAGAACCCATGAGAAAAAGCCCGTTATTTTTATGTGCCCTGTACCAGGCAATGTCCTTGGCGTGATAGAGCAGTCCCTCGTCCTGTTTGAAAGAATCGTCGTGTTCTTCATCTAAAATAATCAGCCCAAGCTTAGGCATGGGCAGGAAAAGGGCAGAGCGCGTGCCAATGACAAAAAGCGGCTTGGAGCTTGCGGCACAGGCTTTGAATGTGCGTTCCTTTTGTTTGGGTGATTGGTAGCCATGATAAAGTATGACCGGCAAATTTCTGTTCAGGGCGTCCTGCCGCAGTTTAAGGGCAATAGCCACTTCCGGAGCAAGCAGGAGCACGGATTTATTTTCGTTGAGCGCTTTTTGCGCCAATTCCAGATAGAGGGCAGTTTTGCCGCTGCCGGTGACGCCGTAGAGAAGCGCTGTTTTGCTTTCTGTCGTGCCTGCTTTTAAATGCGGACTGAGCGCGTCATAAATTTCCTGCTGTTTGGCATTGAGCTGAAAACAGGGCATGGGCGGCGGCAGAAACTCCTCACTGAGCTTTTCCTCCTGTTCCAGCGCCACAATGCCCACCATGCCATTTTTAATTAATGTATTCAGCGCCTGCCCGTGGCCGGGGAATTTTTTTTGAAAGGCATTGCGGACAATGCTGCCGTTATCCGCCAAAAAATCCAGAATTTCCCGCTGCTTGTCGGCATTGGCGCGGATATTCCAGGGCGGTTCTGCCAGAAGCGTAATTTTTTCTGTCAGGCTGGTGTTTTCAGCCAGTTCCAGAATTTGGGCTTGATTTTCCAAAAAAGCCTTGGCGAGCATTTCTTTTTCAGACAGGGGCAAATGCGGAATTTCGCGTATTTTGTACAGTTTTGGTTTTTGTGTTCCCTGAAAATAACGCAGGCGGATATTTTGCGTGGTTTTCAGATTGCCGGGCAGAACATTGCCTAAAATGCGCCCGATACTGACAAATTGTTTTTTGCCCAGCTGTTCTGTCATTAATAGATAGTCGCGGTTTAAGAGACTTTTCTGCTCCATGGGAAAGGCAAGTTCTTTAACTTGAAAATCGCCCTCTTTTTCCGCAGATAAAGCGGTAATCACGCCAATGCGCACAGCCCCGTTACCCAAAGGAACAGCCACGCGCATACCCGTTTCCCAGAAATTTTCAGGAAAAATTGCCGGATAGGCATAGGTCAGCGTGGTGTAGGGAGGACTGAGGAGAGCAACATGACAGAACATAAAAAATTCGTGTTATTATGATTTAATGAATTTTTCCCATTCTTCGTCAGCAATGGTAAAGGTATGTTTTTCCGTTTCGGGAAATGCACTTGTTTCCACTTCTTTTACATATTCCTGAATGGCTTTGACTGCCAAATCACCCAGTTCTGCATAGCGTTTGGCAAAGCGGGGGGTAAAGTCAGAAAAGCCCAGCATGTCATGGAATACAAGCACCTGTCCGTCACAGCCGTTTCCTGCGCCAATGCCAATGGTTGGAATAGAAAGTTTTTGCGTAATCACATCGGCAATTTTGTGGGGCACGGCTTCCAGAACTATGGAAAAACAGCCGGCATCTTCGAGCATAAGTGCTTCTTCCAGAAGTTTTTTTGCTCCTGCAGCGGTTTTTGCCTGTGCTTTGAAGCCGCCGAGCATGGCAGAACGCTGCGGAGTCAGCCCCAGATGTCCCATAACCGGAATACCTGCATTCACAAGGGCTTTAATTTGCGGCAGGACTGTTTCTCCGCCCTCAAGCTTTACAGCTCTGGCGCCTGTTTCTCTGAAAATTCTTCCTGCGTTTTCAAGGGCTTGTTCCACGCCGATTTCATAGCTCATAAAGGGCATATCCACCACGACAAAGGTATTCGGTGCATTATTGCAGACAATTTTCGCATGATAAATCATATCGTCCACAGTGACACTGTTGGTATCATTTTTTCCCTGCATGGTCATGCCCAGGGAATCGCCCACCAAAATCATATCTATGCCTGCTTTTTCAACAATTCTGGCACTTGCCGCGTCATAAGCAGTCAGCATGGTCAGTTTTTTTACATTTTTGCATTCTTTAATGTTAAGAATAGTTTTTTTGCTCATAGCTGCCTCGTTTAGTTGCCTCGTTTATTTATGGTAAAAGGAAGAGTGTTTTAAAATGTATGGCGAAACTTTAACCAATGTTTTGTAAAAGAGCAATGCGTCAAAAGAAAAAATTTTTAAAAGAGGAAAAATTTTGGGGAAGTGCGTCTTTTTGAAGCCAAATTTTCGGGCAGGAAAAATTTTCCCGCTCGGCAAAATTTGCCTAATGAAATAAAAAGTCCTGCCGTTAAAAGAGGTAGCGCCAAAAATTTTAAATATTGGAGGTACAGGCGTATAAGACACTTCTGATAGACATGTTTCAAGGAGGAAATTATGTCACTTGTTATTAATACTAACACAATGGCAAATACAATTTCTCGAAATTTGAATACGCATTATAATGCTCTTTCAAACTCCACACGCAAATTGTCTTCCGGACTTCGTGTTGAAAGAGCGGCTGATGATGCTGCCGGGCTGGCTGTTCGGGAACTGATGCGTGCTGATATTGCGGCATTGCAGCAAGGCGTGCGGAATGCAAACGATGCTATTTCGCTCATTCAGACAGCTGACGGAGCACTCCAAACTATCGACGAAAAGCTTATTCGTATGAAAGAACTTGCAGAACAAGCTGCAACCGGAACGTATGATTCTGTACAGCGTGCCATTATTGATTCTGAATATCAGCAAATGGCGTCGGAAATCACCCGTATTGCCAGCGCGACAAAGTTCAGTAATGTAAAATTACTGGACGGAAGCCTTGCTGATACAAATAAGCTTAAAATCCACTTTGGGCCCAATAATGATTCTGCTGAGGATTATTATTATGTCGAAATCCAAAGCGCGACCGCAGATAAGCTTGGTGTGGGCAGTGCAGCGACAGGCGACGGCAAAAGTATTGAAACACAGGAAAAAGCAGGAAAGGCTCTTGGAGCAATCAGCAAAGCCATTGTTTCAAAAGACAATATCCGCGCTTCACTTGGTTCGCTGCAAAACCGTCTGGAAGCAACTGTTTCAAACTTGAATATTCAAACTGAAAACTTGCAGTCCGCAGAATCCCGTATTTCTGATGTGGATGTTGCAACAGAAATGACAAGATTTGTCAGAAATCAGGTTTTAGCAAGTACGGCTGTGTCTATGCTTGGTCAGGCAAATACTATCCCGCAGCTGGCATTGGAATTATTGTAATTCTTGCCGAAACAGGAATTTGTCCGAGTATGGGCATACGCAGAAACGCTGTTTTATTAATCCTATGCCTTACAGAATGGTTATGTATTCCGATATGGGCAAAAGGTTTGACAGCAGTAACATTTTCTCAGGGAAACTCAAAGACAAAACAGAAGTTTTCAATTTGAGTAATGAGGCTAACTGCCTGCATTGTCAGAAATTTATATTTTTGCCGTGCAGGTGAAATGACAAAATTTGCGGGAAATCAAGTCTCGGCAAATCAGCAGTTTGCCGGCGTATTCCGCAAATGGCGTCGAAATTATGTAATTTCTATTTTTACTGGTTTTCTATAGAAGGCATTTTTGCTTTCTATAGAAAATAACAAAAATAATGTAATTTCATTTGAATTTGTTTTTGACAGTGAGGGAACATCGCAGGACGCGATGTCTGGTAAAAATAGAGTTAAGACATTATCAATCATGGAGGATATTATGTCTCTCATTATTAATCACAACACAATGGCTGATAATACAGCTCGTTATTTAAGTATCCATTATAATAACCTTTCTG
>CAOMFZ010000134.1 GCA_948482415.1 uncultured Mailhella sp. | reverse complement strand
GCCGAGTTTACGAGGCTTAGGGAAATAGACAGCAGAGCTAAAGTTTTTCCCCTGCATAAAAACTCCTAATATTAAGAGGAAATACTCTAGTTGAGATTTTGCGTAAAGAACTTTGCAAGATGTTCAAAAGGAATAAGGCTCGTACGGTCATATAAATCCACATGCCCTGCATTTGGAATAATCAGCAATTCCTTTGGTTCTGCAGCTTTTGCATAAGCGTCTTCACTAAATTCTCTTGAATGTGCATTTTCTCCGGTAATAAAGAGCATAGGGCGAGGAGAAATTGTTTCAATATCGTTGAAAGGATAGAAGTTCATAAACTTCACATTACTGGAAAGGGTTGGATGTGTGGTTGTTTCCTTGGTTGCTCCTTTAGGCGTTACTTCCCCGCGGGGGGTGCGGTAAAATTCATAAAATTCCCGTTCAATAGGAGTGGAATTTTCATTGAGTTCATGGACTGTTCCGCTCGTATACTTTGTTTTTCCGCCGGTATATTCAACATAGCGCTGTTCTGCAGCTTCAGCTATAATGGCTTTGCGCTGTTCCAGACTCAAGCCATGACGAAGTCCATTGCGGTTTGCAGCTCCCATATCATACATGCTTACCGTGGCAATGGCTTTGAGGCGTGGGTCAATTTTAGCCGCACTAATGGCAAAACTACCGCTGCCGCAAATGCCAATCACACCAATGCGTTCCCTGTCAACATAAGCCTGCGTGCCTAAATAATCCACAGCCGCACTGAAAGTTTCAGCATACATATCCGGAGAAACCGCATTGCGGGGCTCGCCTGCACTGCCACCCCAAAATGCTAAATCAACAGATAAGGTTACAAATCCGTATTCAGCCATTTTTGTGGCATATAAATCGGCACTTTGCTCCTTGACCGCACCCATGGGATGTCCCACAATAATTGCCGGATATTTTACGTTTTTATCCATATTCTTTGGCAAATAACAATTTCCTGCAATTTCCATTTTATATTGATTGAGAAAGGTCACTGCCTGTTTGGTGACTTTGCCGCTGGTATAAAAATTTTGGGCGTCCTCAGGAATTGCAATGTCCGCAGCATATGCCGGAACGGCAAACAACAGACTAAACAACATTGCGGTAAAACTTTTTTTAAACATAATGTCTCCTTTGTCATAATAACTATAAAATTGCTTGCTTCTTCGAAATGAAGCAAGCAATAGAGAAAATAAAAACCATACGCTCTTGCCCTGTTCATGATTTTTTATTTTCATTTCTTATTTTTTATCTATGCCCTCTAAAAATAGCAAATACTTATTTTGAATACTTTACCATGCTTATTTTGTATGATAAAAAATAAAAAAGATTATCCAATACCAAAGTGAGATTAAAACTATGGAACTGCGCACACTCCGCTATTTTCTGGCTGTTGCCGAAGAAAAAAATATTTCAAAAGCTGCCGAAGTACTTTTTATTACTCAGCCTACACTTTCGCGCCAAATGATAGAACTGGAAGAAGAACTCGGCAAAACGCTTTTTATTCGCGGAAAGCGGAAAATTTCTCTGACGGACGAAGGCATATTTTTCCAAAAACGTGCCAAAGAAATCCTTACCTTAGTGAAAAAAACAGAAAGTGCTTTTCATGCTTCCGAAGAAGAACTGCACGGTGATATTTATATTGGCAGCGGCGAAACCCATGCCATGCGTCTCATTGCCCGTGTTGCTCAAAAACTGCATATCCAAAATCCCCATGTTAATTTTCACCTCTTCAGCGGCAATGCTCATGATGTTATGGAAAAAATTGACAATGGCTTGGTGAGCTTCGGGTTATTTGTTGAGCCTGCCGACCTTGCAAAATACGATTTTATGCGCCTGCCTGTCAAAGATACTTGGGGAGTGCTTATACAAAGCGATAGTCCTCTTGCCAAGCTTGAGTATATACAAGCAAAGGATTTATTGAACATTCCGCTTCTTTGTTCAGCCCAGGAAATGGTCAAAAATGAAATTTCAGGCTGGATGGGTGACTTGGCAAAAGAACTCAATATCATAGGCACCTATAATTTGCTTTATAATGCGTCACTCATGGTACAAGAGGGAATTGGCTTTGCCTTGTGCTTGGATAAAATCATCAATACCACAAAGGACAGTCCCCTTTGTTTCAAGCCCCTTTATCCAAGAATTGAAGCGGGTTTAACCCTTGCCTGGAAAAAATTCCAAACCTTCTCCAAAGCAGAAGAAAAATTTTTGGAATATTTGAAAACAGAAATACAAACCGCACGTCAATAAAAATATAAGGATTGAATCCCGTACAATACAGAACTCAATCCTTATAAAGCCTCTCACACTTGTCCAACTTTTGAAACAATGTAAATGAACTCTTCTTTTTATTTTATCAACTCACAGCAAGAAACATTTTTAGACATTTTTTCCCATGGTGCGAGCTTCTTCAAGTCTGGAAGACCTCTTGCGGATATCCCCGGGATTGGCTGCACCTACTCCTCTGATTACACCTTTTAATTGTGCCTTTTCAAAACATGCAATCCAGCCCTTAAGTCCATTTACGGCGCCGTCTGCTGCTCTTTCTTCATCGTCCGCAGCAGAAGCCAGCAAATAAATATCCCGAAAAGCATAGTCTGACGGAAACAAAGGATTGGCTCGATCCAGCATGGTTTTCATCTGACCGCACATTTCATAATAATAAATGGGAGTTGCAAAAACAAGGACATCAGCGTCTTTCATTTTTTGTACTATGGCATTTGCATCATCATGAATGACGCAGTGCAACGTTTTCTGACAAGCCAAACATCCTTTACAAAAATTAATGGTTTTGTCATGTAAACAGATTTTTTCCACATTATGTCCTGCTTCACGAGCGCCTGCTGCAAATTCATCAGCCAAAATTTCAGAGTTGCCGCCTTTGCGAGGACTGGTAGAAATAATCAAAACCTTTTTCATTCAAATACTCCTTTCTGTATACAATAATATGTTATTGGAGATTACGTCCAAAAAAACGTCCAAGTTCACTAAAATGAAATTTAGTTTCCGGAGCGTTTGGTGACATATGATAATGTGCATGAGAAATACCTTCAAACACAATTAAATCAGCAGGAACACCTGCCTCCCGCAATTTCAAATGCATGCGCACTGTATTGCTGAGGAAAAGATCCCTTGTGCCTGACGTAAGTATTGTAGGTGGAAATCCGCTGACATCACCATAGACAGGAGAAAGCATAGGGTCTTTTAAATCGTGCTTTCCGGCATAAAGCCGTGCAGCAGCACCGACCCAGCCGTCATAACTGACCAAAATATTATCCACACCTTCATTGGTGAAATAGGTATCTCCTGTTTTACTCATATCAGTCCAGGGAGTTCCTGCCGCAAGAGCAGCCGGCAAAGGCAAGTTTTCTGTTTTGGCACGAAGTGCAAGAATTAACGTCATTCCGCCTCCGGTAGAAGTGCCAAAGACACCTATCTTTTCTGCCGGAGTTGTTTTGAGAAGTTCCCGATAGACAGCCATAGCATCATCAACAGCAGCCGGATAAGGAAAATCAGGAGCCATGCGATAATCAGCATATACAACCTTGAACTTGCCGATTCCGGCCATTAAAACAGCTTCCTGCATACCTGCTTCACCTGCTCCCAAAACATAACCTCCCCCGTGCAAATTCAAAAGAATACGGTCACGATTGACTTCAGGTAAATCTTTTGGCGTCAATATCCATACAGGAACACCTCCCATTTCACCTTGAACGGCTGTAACTCCTAATTGCTTACGCAATTCCAATAAGCCCTTCACAGCTCCATCATTGAAATTACTAATCCACTCCTTCCATTCCTGAATATTGGCAGGATGCGTATTCCAATAGGGTGCTGGCTGGGCAGCAATGAGTTTTTGCCATTCAGGGCTGACTGTCTGCGGTACAGGAAAATTTAGTTCCCGTGCTTCTGCTGTAAAAACAGAAAAGCAAACCATAATAGTAATGATAATTCGTTGATATTTATTCATATTCTACTCCTTGTCTTTTTATTTAAACGTGTCGTCCTGTAACTACCGCATACAGGGAAAAACTATTCTTCGTTAAAAAGAAAGCTGCAAGCATAAAGATTGCGGCAATAATAAAAATGCCGTTCATGCCGAGCATGTCAAAGGTAAAACCGCCCATGAAAGCCGCAAACCCCACAGAAAACTGTATAGCGGCTACAGACAATCCTCCTGCCATTTCTGCCTTGTCCGCCAACGTCCGTGTAATCCAGGCAGACCAGCCAACAGGAATAAAGCCAAAAATAAATCCCCAAATAACAGCTAAAACCACACCGCAGGAAATGTGACTGTTCCAAAACAATATGACAGCTGTCACCATAAGGGCAAGCGGAATAGCATACATAGTCAGCCGAAAATATTTTCCAAGGACAGCTCCGGCAAGGAATGTGCCTGCACAGTTGGCAATGCCGAATATCAAAAGTACAACAGAAAGTGTTTCAGCTGACAATGCAAGGTCATGTTCCAGATAGGGACGAAGATAGGTAAAGAAAATATGGTAACCTCCATAACTGAAAATAGTTGCGCCTATTCCTGCCAGCACCCAGTTTTGTCGCATCAATGCAAACATATTTCTAAAACTGTTGGCACTTTGTGCCGGCAAAGACGGCAGCGTCATAAACTGCCAAACAAAGGTTATAACCCCCATACCGGCTCCCAGAAAAAAGACATTGCGCCACCCAATGAGCTGACCAAGATAACTGGCAAGGGGCAAAGAAAGAATAGTAGCCACTGATACTCCTGCATATACAATACTCAGAGCTCGCGGTACATCTTTAGTGGGCACAAGCTGCAGCGTTACTGCTGACGCCATGGACCAAAATCCGCCTACACAAATACCCAAAATACCTCGTCCTATCAGCAGCACAGGATAGCTGGCAGCCATTGCGACAAGTATATTGGAAAGAATAAGCAGCAGTGAAAAAAATAATAAAATATATCTCCGATTTATACCTTTAGTCAGCGGAAAAAGAAGAAGACTTGTTATCACGGCAAAAATCCCAACGGCAGTGACAGTTTGTCCTGCCATGCCTTCTGTTATAGTTAACTCCCTTGCCATGGGTGTCAGCAAACTAATGGGAATAAACTCCGCTGCAATAAGACTTGTTACCCCCATGAATAAAGAAAATACGGCTCCCCAGCGGGCTGGTTCATTTTGAAACTTCATGATGCTTTCCTCTTTATTTCTTATTATCCCAATAGAATATCAGTATTTTCCAATTAACACGGCAAAATCTTTTTCACCTTACGATTTTTATACTTTCCTTTATAAAGCATAGCAAATACTTCTATTGAATAGATAACAATGCTTAAAAAGTATGATAAGAATGTTTGAAAATCACCCCTAAATTATATTACACTCTAGAGTGTGTCGTCAATAAATTTTTGCCCAAATAGCAATACATCTTATATGC
>CAOMFZ010000133.1 GCA_948482415.1 uncultured Mailhella sp. | reverse complement strand
GATGTATTGCTATTTGGGCAAAAATTTATTGACGACACACTCTAGAACATTTCCGAAAATAGTTGCAACAAATTTTATAAGAAAGCTTAAAAAGTTTTGTAAAGGGTGCAGGGGAAGAAACTTTTTCGCTTTAGCTGTTAGCGAATTTATGAGCGTTACAGATAAAGACAGCAGAGATAGCCACCGAAGGCGGCGAAGCCGTTTGCGTTAGCGAGCGAACGAGCTTTACGCAAATGGACAGCAGAGATAAAGTTTTTCCCCTGCATAGAAAAATCGCAAGATTTATCGGAAATGTTCCAGAGCAAAGCAAAAAATATAAAGACAGATTTTACGATTTAGCTTGCCTTTTATGGTAAGAAACTATATAGTTAGAAAAATTTCGCCATAAAAAACCAGGATAAAGCGAGGTATCCCATGGACGATTATTTGAAACAAGCCCTTGAAATTGTAAAAGCACAGGCTTCTGTGCGTATCATGTCAGAAGAAGAAATTACCTCCATGGTAAAAAATCTTTCCCACCATTTACGCAACCTTGAAGAATTGCCCATAGAACAAGATGAGCCGGCGCCGCTCAATATCAGCCCTGCAAAATCTATCAAAGAAAAAACCATTACCTGCCTTGAATGCGGAAAAAGCTTCAAAATCATTACCAAAAAACACTTGGCTGCCCATGGCTTGGACGCTGATTCCTACCGCGAAAAATGGGGCATGAAAAAAACTATTCCCCTTGTCTGCAAAGAATTACAGCGCGAAAGAAGAAAAAAAATGCGTGAAATGAAACTTTGGGAAAAAAGAAGCGCAGAAGCAAATAAAAAACGCAAATAAAGTTTTTCTTGATGAATGGAACTTTTTCTTATTATCCTGAATAGTTGGCAGTGTTATGATTTTACCTCTTATTCTTCCTGAGAAAACGGGAATAATGAGAACAATTCTGTGTAAAAGTTTTTCTTGACAAGATAAACTTTTACCTATAAAAATATCTTTCATGCCGGGATGGTGGAATTGGTAGACGCAGTGGACTCAAAATCCACCGGGTGCAAGCCCTTGCGAGTTCAAGTCTCGCTCCCGGTACCAGTTTTATAATAATACAGAAATGACGATATATAACACCAGCTTCAAGCTGGTGTTTTTTTTTATTCTTTTGCAAAAATATAAAAGCCATTATGTTCTCAAACATTATAACGTTTTTTATTTAACCTGCATTAATCCCTTTGGAGCATTTCCATATGATATTCAAAATAATTATGTTGCCTATGCTGTATCGTTATAAGATTGCCGCGTCACTCCTCGTACAGCTCTTAGACAAAACCAAAGGTTTTAAGTCTTAGAGCCAGTAGAGGTTCTCGTATCCGGCACTTACGCATAGCAACGCTATAAGCGTTAAAGTGACCGGATGACGTTCCTCGCAATGACAGAGGTATGCGATTTGTACTCCAGTGACACGTCATGACGAGCATTAGAGCATTTCCGGAAATATTTGCAACATCACAAGGAGAGAACTTTTGAAAAAGTTCTCTCCCTGTACCCTCTCTCAAAACTTTTTAATATAAAAGCGTAGAAAAATAAAATTCTCAAGACTTACCGGAAATGCTTTAATACCATTATAAAATTTTTTGCTTTGTTTTAGTATCAGGTTGATTTTATAACTACAAAAGATAATTATAAAATTTTCTTTTTATGGGGGAAATGATTATCTCTGCTGTCGCTATCCGTAATGCTCATAAACTCGCAAACGGCTACCGCTCCCCCATACCCCCACAGTGCTTGTTTTTCTTTCAGAAAAACAAGAATACATGTTTTATAGGTGATTGATTATCAACCGTTTTCTATAACAACGCGTAAAATAAACAAAAAATTATAATTTCAACAAAACAGCCTGTGCCTGCAAGGAAACAGAACTTTGCAGCAAATCATCTTTTAGAAAATTTGGATTTTCCTTTTTAAATTCTATAATTTCTTTTAAAATCTGCACAGCATGCTCAATATGATCCACCCAGCATGTACAAGCCCCATGAAGCATAAGCCCGGCTGATTCAAGTGGGCCGCGAATACCTAAAATCGGCTTTTGCAAACCATAGGAAATGCCCACTTCAACACCGGCGTCCTGCCCGGAAGTACCAAGATAAATCATAAAATCAGCCTCTTTGCAGGCACTTGCGCAAAATGAAAAAACCTCTCCGCCATGGTCAGTATCCATCCACTCACGGCGCTTGGCAGCATTGAGTCCTTCCGGCGGTGTGGCTTTGAGCGTCCAGTCTAAAATTTCATAGCCCATTTCACGCATGCTTTTAGCAAGCAAACGCACGGCATGAATATTTTTAAAAGAGGAAGCAATATAAACTTTCAGCATTTTATCCATTCAAGTTTTATTCTGCAAGCCAGGCTTTCAGTTCGTCAAGCTGATGCTTTACAGCGATGGGACCTGTCCCGCCGCTGGCATTACGGCGCTTTACAGCGGTAAAATAATCTAAAATAATATAGACATCATCAGTTATTTCTATGTGATAGCCGTCACACAAATGATTAAATTCCTGCAAAGACAAATCTTCAAGGGCAACGCCTTTTTCTTCAGCAAGGGCAACAGCCTTTCCTGTAATATGGTGCGCTTCACGGAAAGGAATGCCTTTTGTTACCAGATAATCAGCAAGTTCTGTGGCATTCAAAAATCCTGCTTTGAGCGCTTTTTCCATTCTGTCCACACGGAAACGGATACCGCCCAGCATTTCAGCCATAATGCTTAAAGAAGTCTGCACTGTTTTATCAGTATCCATGAAAGGAATTTTATCTTCCTGCAAATCACGGTTATAGGTAAGGGGCAGGCCTTTAAGCGTTGTCAGCAAATTCATCAAATTGCCGTAAGTGCGGCCTGTTTTGCCGCGCATAATTTCTGCCACATCAGGATTTTTCTTTTGCGGCATAATGGAGGAGCCTGTAGAATGGGCATCAGACAAATAAATAAATGCAAACTGCGGATTAGCCCACCAAATCAGCTCTTCACAAAAACGGGACAAGTGCATCATAATCACAGAACCGGTGAACAATGCTTCAAGCACATAATCACGGTCTGCAACTGTATCCATGCTGTTTTTGAAAACACCGTACATGTGAAGCCGGTCAGCCACAGATTGGGGATTTAAATTATAGGTTGTGCCAGCGAGCGCCGCAGCTCCTAAAGGACTAATGCGGGCGCGTTTTTCACATTCGCAAATTCTTTCAATATCACGCTTAAACATCCATGCATAGGCAAGTAAATGATGCGCAAGGCTGACAGGCTGAGCAGGCTGCATATGCGTACAGCCGGGAAGTAAAACACCTTGGTTCTCTTCTGCTTTTTCAACCAATACTTTAATTAAATTCTTTGCCAGCTCTGCCCAATTTTGCAAAGCGTCTGACGTATAGAGGCGTAAATCCAGACAGCACTGGTCATTACGGCTTCTGCCCGTATGAAGCTTCTTGCCAACATCGCCCACAAGTTCTGTCAAACGTGTTTCAATATTCATATGCACGTCTTCCAGTTCCTGTTTCCATTGAAGTTTGCCGGTTTCAATTTCTTCAAGCACCATATCGAGTCCGCGGCATAATTCTTCTGCTTCGGCTTGTGTCAAAATACCCTGCTCTGCAAGCATGGCCGCATGTGCCTTTGAGCCCATAATATCCTGTTTATACATTTTGGTATCAAAGGAAATCGATTCAGTATATGCTTCTACTTCTTTGGAAGTTGATTCTTTGAAACGTCCGCCCCAAGGTTTTGCCTGTGCTGCCATAGTATCCTCTTTAGTTTAAAAATCCCCTATATTTTGCATACAGGGGATCAAAAGCGAAATTATAATGAAAAATTAATATTTTTTTACACGGTCAACATAACCACGAATACGAAGGCTTTGCAAACGAATAAAGCCTGCTGCGTCCTTATGGTCGTATGTTGCACATTCTTCAAAAGTTGCAAGATCGTGGCAGTAGAGACTGTGAGGTGAAAAACGGCCAACAGGCCATGCCATGCCTTTATATAATTTCAGGCGAACTTCACCGGAAACGCCTTCCTGCATTTTGTCAATAAGAGCCTGCATTGCATCTCTTTCGGGAGAGAACCAGAAACCATTATAAATAGCAGCTGCATAGCGAGGCAAAATAGTTGCACGCGTTGCAAGGGCTTCACGGTCAAGACAAATACCTTCCAAATCCTGATGCGCAATATAAAGAACTGTTCCTGCCGGAGTTTCATAAACACCGCGGGATTTCATACCCACAAAACGGTTTTCAACCATATCAAGACGACCAATGCCATGCTTGCCGGCGAGTTTATTCAAGGTAAGCATAATATCCATTGGTTTCATATAGGTACCGTTGAGTGCGACTGCGTCACCTTTTTCAAAGGTAATTGTCAGATATTCCGGTTCATTGGGAGCTTGTTCGACAGGAACTGCCATAATATGGGATTCCGGTTCAGGCTCAGTCCATGGATCTTCCAGTTCACCGCCTTCAAAGGAGCAGTGCAGCATATTTCTGTCCATGCTGTAATGTTTGCTGCCTGAAGTAAGAGGAATATCGTATTTTTCAGCAAATTCAGTAAGAGCAGTTCTTGACATCAAATCCCATTCACGCCATGGAGCAATAACTTTGATATCAGGAGCCAAGGCATTGATAGAAAGTTCAAAACGAACCTGATCGTTGCCTTTGCCGGTTGCACCGTGGGCAATAGCAGTTGCGCCTTCTTTTCTTGCAATTTCAACAAGACGTTTTGCAATAAGAGGACGGGCAACAGACGTTCCTAAAAGATATCTGCCTTCATAAAGTGCACCGGAACGAAGCATTGGAAAAATGTAATCACGGGCAAATTCTTCTCTTAAATCTTCAATATATGCTTTTGTTGCACCTGTTTTCAGCGCTTTTGGTTCAACACCGTCTAAATCATCTTCCTGGCCTAAATCTGCTGTCACAGTAATGACTTCATAATCATGTTCAACTTGCAGCCATTTTAAAATAACTGATGTATCCAAGCCGCCGGAATAAGCAAGAATAACTTTTTGTTTACCTGCCATTATATTTCCTCCAAATATTTTTCAAACTTGATTATTTTTTTGAAATGCATTTTAATGCGTGCATGTATACTACTTATTTCTTCCAAAAATGTAAAGGATAAAACACGCAAGCTGTAAAAGAGTTTTTTATGCCCAAAGATATTTACCAAAGCCCCTACCGCACCTATAGACTGGACACCATAAATCATAAAAATGAGCAAAAAATTCAAATAATTATAGAAGAAACAGATTTACTGATTACCCTGACCGACAGTATAAATAAAGAGGAAGTTATTGACTTTTGCAGCAAAGAAATCAGGGAACAGCGCAATATTTTAAAATTTTGGATTAATTTGTATCCTGAAATCAAAGACAGTCTTGACCCTATCCCTGCCCCCAAAAATGCCCCGCTTTTAATTTCCGCCATGTGCGAAGCAGGCAAATATGCTCATGTAGGACCTTTTGCCGCTGTGGCAGGCACTA
>CAOMFZ010000132.1 GCA_948482415.1 uncultured Mailhella sp. | reverse complement strand
GGTACTGGTCTTTTTGCCATAGTTATTCACCCTATTACATTTTACTGTTCACCTTTCCTCTTGGATATGCTTACACAATTCTGCTTATTAGCTTAAATAATTCCTAAACGCTATAACAAACGCCTTGAATTTATTCGGCTAACCGTATATAATTATACTGATAGAGTTTGGAGAAAAGGAGAATGAAAATGTTAGAGTTTATTTCTGCCCCGGAAGCAGCTAAAAAATGGGGTATTTCAGAAAGACGGGTACAAAAGCTATGTGAGGAAAACCGCATACCCGGTGTGGCAAAATTCAGCCGTATGTGGTTGATACCAAAAGACGCAGAGAAGCCTGTTGACGCACGTAAAAAGGTAGTTCAAAAAGTAGATAAATAATTGAGAATTGTCTGCTATCTTCAATTTGATACGGAGGTGCAAAAAAATGAATACAAAAATATTGATAGTTGATGATGAAATAGACATTGTGTTAATGCTCCGTAGCTTTTTTGAAAGCAAAGGCTATCTTGTTTTATTTGCCACAAATGGCGAAGAAGCATTAAAACAAATAGAGCGGCAACCAAACATTATTTTACTTGATATAAATATGCCCGGATTGGACGGCTTAGAAGTTTGTGAACGCATTCGCAATTATATATCCTGCCCTATCCTTTTTTTAACTGCCCGAATTGAAGATACTGATAAGGTAAGGGGGTTTGCCGCCGGTGGTGATGATTATATAGTCAAGCCTTTTTCGCTTATGGAGCTTGAAGCAAGGGTAATCGCCCACTTGCGGCGGGAAAAGCGGCACAGCTTTGAAGCACAGGTAAGATTTTCCGGCGATTTGACGATTGACTATTTAGAGCGTTGTCTGTTTTTTTCCGATAAACGTGTTGGGCTTGCGAAAAAGGAATTTGATATTGTAGAATTGCTATCCCAAAATCCGGGACAGGTCTTTGATAAAGAACGGATTTATGAGCGTATTTGGGGTTACGACAGTGAGGGGGACAGTAGCGTTGTAACAGAACATATCCGCAGGATACGAACAAAAATTGCGGCGCATACTGACCGGGTGTATATTGAAACGGTTTGGGGGTGTGGTTACAAATGGATAAAATAGAACGTCCCGGACGAAATTTATCTCTCCGAAAAAGCCTTATATTTTATATTGTTGTTTTTGCTGTTATTGCCATAATTCTTTCAGTAGTGACATTTTCGATATGTGGTAGCATTGCCAATAAAATCAAATCATCTTATCCTTTAACTGGTGAAAAGTATTACTTGACGAATGAACAGGGTGAACAGTTGGGTAATGGTGCTTTTATCGGTGATACAACTATCCCAATGTCTAAACAAGACGAACGCGCAATAGCCTTGTTGGAGCTGATACCTATAATTGTTACACCTGTTTATTCTGCTTTATGTATCATGGCGGCGTCTTTACTGTTTTATAGAAATAAATTGAAAATCCCGCTTGCAGAACTGCGGGCAGCGTCTGAAAAAATATCAAACAACGATTTGAATTTTTCAATCGAATATGACAGTAAAGACGAATTAGGGCAGCTATGTACTTCCTTTGAAATTATGCGGACTACTCTTGTGGGTAACTTTTCTGAAATGTGGAGGCAAGTCGAGGAACGCAAACAACTTAATGCTGCCTTTGCGCATGATCTGCGTACTCCGCTTACAGTATTGAAAGGGTATGATGAAATGCTGCAAACAAGCGAGCATTCTCAAACTAAAGAAATTGCCGTTACTATGGGAAAGCATATATCACGTATGGAAACCTATGTAAGCAGCATGAGCAAACTCCACCGCATAGAAGATACACAGCCGGAGTGCAAACCTATTCTTTTGCAGCCATTTCTATCTTCTCTGTATGAAAGTGCAAAAATTGTATGCGCACAAAATGAAAAAGAGCTGCGTTTGCAAAATGAAGTGTCTGTTTCACGGCTCTCTCTTGATAGTTCGTTTATTTCACAAGTATGTAATAATCTGATTTCAAATGCTGTACGGTATGCCCAAACTACGGTAACATTATCTTTCGCTTTAAAGGATAACATTTTTTTGCTTTCGGTATCAGACGACGGAAAAGGCTTTGATAAAAATAGTCTGCATAAGGTAACAGCTCCATATTTTACAGAGGAAACAGACCATTCCGACCACTTTGGACTTGGGCTATATATATGTAAATTACTCTGCGAACATCACGGCGGCTATTTGAAAATTGACAATATTCCAAATGGTTCAAAAGTTTCTGCATTTTTTGAATCAATGCCTTGTAGATAAAAAGTAGATAATTCCCCTTTATACTCTCCATGAAAACACATGGAGAGTATTTTTGCTTTCAGTGAAGAAAGGAGTTTTATATGGAATTAAAGACAATCGAGCTGACCAAAAAATTTGGCTCAAAAACTGCTGTAAACCATTTGAATATAACTCTGACAAATGGCGTTTATGGCTTGTTAGGCGCAAATGGGGCTGGAAAGACTACATTTATGCGACTGTTATGCAATATTCAAACTCCCACGTCCGGGAAAATTGTTTTGAATGGTAAAAACATTGTGGGACTTAATGAAAAGTACCGTGATCTTTTAGGTTATCTCCCACAACACTTTGGCTATTATCCCGATTTTTCAGCACTTGATTTTTTGCTGTATGTATCTGCCCTAAAAGGATTAAGTGAAAAAAGAGCAAAGAAAAAATCAAAGGAACTGCTTGAAGCTGTTGGCTTATCTGCTGAAAGCAGACATAAGATTAAAACCTTTTCCGGCGGTATGAAGCAGCGTTTGGGGATTGCACAGGCAATGCTCAACGATCCCCACATTTTAATCTTAGATGAACCAACGGCGGGGCTTGACCCAAAAGAGCGTGTACGCTTCCGTAATTTGATAAGTGCCTTTGCTAAAAACCGCATTGTGATTTTGTCAACACATATTGTTTCAGATGTAGAATTTATCGCAGAAGAAATCATTATGATGAAATCGGGGCAGATTATCCACTTTGGGGAACCGCAGGAAATTACTTCGGAGATTAACGGGCAAGTATGGGAATGTATTGTCCCGGCTGCTCATGCTGAAAGATATGCAGCTTCATTTAATACAAGCAATCTCCGTAACACAGACCGGGGCGAAACGATATTAAGGATAATTTCTGATCGTCCGCCTATGGAAAATGCAGTAAAAGTGCAACCGAATTTGGAAGATTTATATTTATTTTACTTCAAAGGAGATACAGAAGAATGAAAAAACTAATTCAATTTGAATTGAGGAAAATATTCTCAAAACGTCTTACACAAGTTACTTTAATAGCATTGTTGCTTTTGTCGTTCCTTTTGGGTTTTTCGGCTTATCAAAATATGTATGCCTTTGACGGAAAAAACCGCGAGGGTACAGGGCGGACAGCCGTTGAAATTGATAAGTCTGTCGCAGAAAAATATGAGGGAATATTAACTGATGAAAAGGTACAACAAATGATTGCAGAGTTCAAGCCTACACAGGATTTGCATGGTATGAATGCAGTGTATCTTTATCAAAACTCCTTGCAATCGGCTTTGTTTCGTAAATTTTCTGATATGAATGGCAACTGGAATGGTCTTAGTGTTTCTGATGTATTCGGAAATGAAGAAATCAAGATTGGATATACACATGGTTGGCTCAAAACAAGTGAAAATATGGTAAGAATATTTATAGTTTTATCATTAGTTGTCGCTATTATGACTGCACCTGTTTTTTCGGGAGAATATGGGGGCGTTGACAATATCATTTTAACAAGCAAGTACGGAAAAACAAAATGTGCAACAGCAAAAATCATTGGAAGTATTTTAGCCGCATTGATTGTAACTATCGTTGTATCGGCAATTAACCTTATATATGCTTTTATACTGTACGGAAACGGGGGGCTGGATTGCAGTATTCTCTTTGCGCCTGCGGACTTCGTTGAGGGATATATTCCATTTAATATTACCTGCGGTACATTGTTAAAATATCAAATACTTTTGGCTTTTACCAACACTATTAGTATTACAGGTATTACATTGGTTTTGTCTGCTGTATGTAAAAATCAAATGGTAGCATTAGTCGCTTCTGCTGCAATTTATCTTTTCCCTATCATGCTGCCTGTTACTGAAACAAGCCCATTATTCAAAATCATTACACTTTTGCCACTGTATCACGCACAGTTTGTTTCCCTCATGTCGGTAGAACAAATAAGTGGTAATGTACTTTATGCACTAATGGCTGTACCAGTTGCATTGATACTTATGGGGATTGGTGTTTTTATTTCCCGTAGGATTTTTGCAAAACATCAAGTTTCATAAATAGACTAATTAAGATATATAAATCAACATTAAACTGCCGCACGACGGCAAAAGAAAAAAAGCCGTCGTACAGCAGAGGTATTTTCATGCGCCTATTTTACACGGCGGCTTTTGAGAGATCAAAGCCGCCGTTTCTTTTATCCTCTAAAGTAATACGCGGTTTTTGTTAAAGCGGCGGCGAAAGGAGGTAGCCGCCGTGAAGCACAAACCGTATCGACAAAATTCGCCAATTCTTGATTTATCAAAAAAAGCCCGTCCACCACCGGGGCATACTTTACCCATGAATATGAACTGTGTAATCAACTGAATACTGCTTACAATTCCCTTGCGTCCGTTTGCATTTTGCAGACGGGCGTATTTTGCTTTATCCTCAAAAAATTTTTCAAAAAGACCTGCTTTCGTTTGGCAGTTTTTGAAATTTTTGTGGTGTGGGGTATGAAAGGGGAAATCAAACAATCACCCGCTTTCGCGGACGCGAAAGGAGGTGAGAACATGAACGAACCTAATCGTACCGAATGGGAAATACGTTGCGCTTTTAACGGTTTCTGCAAACGGGCGTTGAAGTATGAAGCAAGCAACGCCCACCGTGACGTAAGACACCACCAACTGCGTGAAGTTGCTTTTTCAAGCCTGTTGCCGCAGGAAGAAGAACAGCTTTACACAACTGACCGTCATTTTGCGAATGAAGAAGCTGATGATAAGTCTTTTTATGTGGCTGGAATGGAAATTACGCCGAAACTTTTGGCTGACGCTATACACGCGCTGCCGGAAGAAAAACGCGACACGGTATTACTGTATTATTTCTTTGAAATGAGCGACCCGGAAATAGCGAAGCTCCTTAATATTTCAAGGAGTACGGTACAGTACCGACGGACAAGCTCTTTTGAGCTGCTGAAACGCTATTTGGAGGAACGAGCCTATGACGAAGAACAGTAACAGCGACCACGACGAACGCGGTTTGTTGCCGTTCCCGGTAATCATAGCCGCAACCAAAGGCGACCCGGACGCAATGAAAATTGTGTTGAGCCATTACGAGGGCGATATGCTTACCCTGTCTGTCCGCAAAATGCGCGACGAGCGCGGTAATACATATTACGGGACAGATCAGGACATATACGACCGTCTGCGTTCCCGGCTTATCCGGGCGGTATTGGATTTCAAGGTCTGATATATCCCCGTGTTTACGATCCCCTTTCCGCAAACACGGTATGTTTGACCTGTTTTGAACCTTGACAAAGAAAGCGGCGCAAGATAACGGCGGCGCAGTATAGGGCAGATCGGGTACGTCCCTTTTGCGCCGAGCCATACGGCGGGTGCGCCATGACGCTATCCCGGTA
>CAOMFZ010000131.1 GCA_948482415.1 uncultured Mailhella sp. | reverse complement strand
TATGATTGGCGAAGAGAAGTTGCAACTTGCCACCCTAAATATTACAAATGGGAACAGGAATTTTTCTTAAAAGCGCTTGAAAAAGGACTTGTTTATAGAAAAAAAGCTCCTCAAAACTGGTGTCCAACTTGTCATACCGTGCTTGCAAACGAACAGGTTGAAGACGGCAAATGCTGGCGCTGTGACAGTGTCGTTGAACAAAAAGAATTAACCCAATGGTTCTTTAAAATTACTGACTATGCAGATGAACTTTTGACTGACCTTAAAATTTTGGAAAAAGGCTGGCCTGACAGAGTTCTTTCCATGCAGCATAACTGGATTGGCAAATCCGTTGGTACTGAAGTTACTTTTAAATTAGCGGACAGAGAGGGTGAAATTAAAATATTCACCACTCGTCCTGATACGATTTTTGGCGTAACGTTTATGACGTTGGCGCCTGAACATCAGCTTGTGGACAGTCTTATTACCGGCACTGCCAATGAACAGGAACTGCGTGCTTTTATCAGTAAAATCCGCAACATGGACAGAATTGCCCGTCAGTCCGACAGTCTTGAAAAAGAAGGCATGTTTACAGGTGCGTATGCAATCAATCCGTTTACCGGCGATAAAGTGCCTGTTTGGATTGGCAACTTTGTTTTGGTTGAATACGGAACCGGTGCTGTTATGGCTGTTCCTGCCCATGATACGCGTGACTTTGAATTTGCAAAAAAATATTCTCTCCCGATTAAAGCTGTTATTTCTAAAGACGGCAGCAATTATGACGGCAATACTATGGAAAGCGCGTATACGGAAGCCGGCATTATGATTAATTCAGGCGAATTTTCAGGCCTTTCCAATGAAGAAGGCAAAATAAAAATTGTTGAAGCTGTAGAAAAAAATGGCTTTGGCAAAAAAACTGTCAATTTTCGTTTACGCGACTGGAATATTTCCCGTCAACGTTATTGGGGGGCTCCTATTCCTGTTGTCTACTGCGAAGACTGCGGCATGGTGGCAGTAAAGGAAAGTGATTTGCCTGTGCTTTTGCCTCTTGATGTGAAAACCCACGAAGACGGCCGTTCACCGCTGCCAACCTTTGATGCCTTTGTCAATACAACCTGTCCGAAATGCGGAAAGCCTGCAAAGCGTGAAACTGATACTATGGACACTTTTGTGGAATCTTCCTGGTATTTTGCCCGTTATGCAGACGCAAGAAATGATGAAGTTCCGTTCTCCAGGGAAGCTCTTTCTTACTGGCTGCCTGTTGACCAATATATTGGCGGTGTGGAACATGCTATTCTGCACTTACTCTATGCACGTTTCTTTACAAAAGTTTTGCGTGATTTTGGCTATTTCCCAAAAGACCTTGATGAGCCTTTTTCAAACTTGCTGACACAGGGCATGGTATTAAAAGACGGTTCCAAGATGTCAAAATCAAAAGGAAATGTTGTTGACCCAACAGAAATGATTAGCAAATACGGTGCTGATACAGTCCGTCTTTTCTGTTTATTTGCAGCTCCTCCGGAAAGAGATTTTGACTGGAGTGAAGCGGGTATTGAGGGCTCAGCTCGTTTCCTGCAGCGTGTATGGCGCCTGTATACAGAAATCAGCAAAGACATTCATGGCGTAAAAGCTTGTTCCTCAACCAAAGAGCAGGCTGACACGGCGACGGCTAAAGCGCTGCGCCTGCGCGAACATGCCACTGTGAAAAAAGTAAGTGAAGATATCGGCAACAGATACCAATTTAATACTGCCATTGCCGGTATTATGGAACTTGTAAATGATATGTTTACTTATAAGGATGAACTTGTAAAAACAGAAAATGGCAAAGTAATTTTATCTTCTGCCATGGCAACTGTTATTACTTTGTTATCACCTATTACGCCTCATATTTGTGAAGAATTTTGGCATGATTTAGGCTTCAGCACTTCAATCAGTGCGGAAGAATGGCCAAGCTATAAAGAAGAAGCCCTTGAAAAAGACGTGCTCACCATTGTCATTCAAATAAATGGCAAGCTGCGCGGAAAAATTGATGTGCCTGCTTCTGCAAGCAAGGAAGATATTGAAAAAACAGCAAAAGAAGAACCAAATATTCAAAAGCATTTGGAAGGATTAACCATAAGAAAAATTATTGTTATTCCGCAAAAGCTTGTTAATATTGTTGCGAATTAAAAATGAAAAAACTTTATTCGTTCCTGTCTGTTTGTTTGCTTGTTGTGCTTTGTTCCTGCGGCTATACTGTTCAGGGATTAAATCATACGGGTAAAAATTCAATTTTTGGTAGTGGCAATAAAAGTGTTGCCATTACCAAAATTGAAGATCCTTCATTATATCCATGGATTACCTATTATTTAACCAATCAGTTTCATACGGAAATGAATTTCAGAAAATTGGCTAAATGGGAAGTTTCTGAAAAAGCCGATTATCATATTGAAATCTTACTCCATAAATTTGATACAAATGCAAGCCTGACTGACGAACAAGACAGAACATTGTTAAGTTCTATCACTATTCAGATGGAAATACGAGTAAGAGATATGCATTTGAATACAACATGGTCTTCCGGCATTTTGTCTCATTCGGAATATTTCCAAAACCTTTCAGAAGAAGAAGCTATCAGAGAAACCTTGAACGAACTTGTGTTTATTGCATTTACTTCCTTTGAAAATACATTTTAAGTGATTATGGAACAGATTGCAGGTTTTTATTTTTGTCATTGTCCTGATATGCAGTTAGCCAAAGAATATATGGAAAATTCCTATATTTCTTCCTTTGGTGATGCATGGCTGCATGCAGAAAAACGCAGTTTTTGGAATGAGGATATTGGAGCCTATTTATCGCAGCTTGATACCATTACCTTTGAAACAAAAAATAAAATTTTTTACATACGAAATGCACATGAATTATCCCTTGAGCAATGGAAAAAAATTTCAGGAGCTTTGAGCAAGCCCCGTTCCGATATTTTATCTGTTTTTTTTCTTAATAATGCCTTGGATAAAGGTAAATTAAAAGTTCCGCAGGCAGTGCAGAAACTCAAATGCTTTGAATTTGCACACAAAAAAGGCTGGATTTTTGAATCTGTGGGTGTGACTGATAAAAACTTTGTGCAAATTTTGAAAAAAGAAGCAAAAGAAAAATATAATTTAACGCTCAGTAATGATATTTGTTCTCTTTTAAAAGATATTCTCTCTCCGGATTATAACAGTATTAATAATATACTGGCACAATTAAGTCTGGTTGCCGATGAAAACGGGCAAGGGGAAGTGAGTGCCAATGTTATTGCACAGCTGACCAATTATACGCCGGAACTTGTATGGTTTAATATTATCAATAAAATTGAAACCGGCAAAAGTGCCGATGTTTGGAAACTTTTTTATAAAGCTTCCAATCAAATTGATGACAGCTCCATTTTTCCTTTTCTTGCGCTCATGATGCGGGAAATGCGAACACTTTGGAAGATTAAGGCAAACGAGCAGGTTTATTTGCCAAACAGTCAGGTTGACAATAAAACCGCCATTGCCGCAAAATTGGGTTTTACAAATATTGCAAAAATTATTTCTTTGCTGTGTTTTGCTGAATATGCCATTAAGAGCGGCAAAAAAAAATCAGTTGAGACTTTGGAAGAACTCATTAAAGATATTATCAAAATTTATACGAAAGATACCAGTCAATTAGCAACCCTTTATGCAATAAACACAGAGAACTAGCCATGGCAGCTGATGAACCGCATTTTCTTGGACACAGACAAAGACTTCGTGAGCGAATTTTGAAAAATCCCCATGAAGCGCAGTCCTATGAATTATTGGAACTGCTTTTAGGCTATGTGAATAAACGCTGTGACACAAAGCCGCTGGCAAAAGATTTGCTCAAGCATTTTGGCTCACTTTGGGGCATACTTAATGCGCATCCAACAGAATTGGAAACCATACATGGAGTAGGTGAGTCTTCAAAAATATTTTTTATTTTGCTTCGGGAATTAGTTGCCCGATATTTTGCAGAACCAATAAAAGAGAAAAAATCCGTAAACTTAGATGATATTGCCATGCTTGCGAGGTGCATGCTTGACGGACTTTGTCATGAAGAAATTTGGGTTGCCTTACTTGACAATAACAATAGACTGCTTAGTTTTGATAGAGTGCAGACAGGAATAACTGATGCTGCTTTTTGTTCTGCAAAAATGATAGCTGAAATTGCTGTTACGAAAGAGGCAAGTGCCCTTGTTCTTATTCATAATCATCCTGGAGGCGTAACAAAAGCTTCCTGGGCTGACAGAGAAACAACGCTTCATATTCAGCAGGTAATGAAACTTATGGGAATACGTTTGCTTGACCATTTTATCGTTGCTGACGGCAAAGTGATTAGCCTTGCCAATAATCATTTACTTGATGAAAATGAAACAATTTTAAATGATAACGAGAAAAGTATAGTATAGGATAGAGTCATGGTTAAGAAAAAAGATGATGAACTTTTAGAGCAGGTTGATAAACCCAAAAAACGGGGCAGACCTCGGAAGAATAAGGTTCTTTCTGAAATTGAGCAGGCTGTGTCGGAAGCTGCGGCGCAGTCTCAAGCTGAACAGGGTGAACAGGATGAATATTTAATCAATGATGAAGCCTTGTTAGAACAAATTCCTGAGGAACTCGGTTTATTGTCACTGCGCGAAAATGTGCTTTTTAATTCTATGATTATGCCTATTTATGAAACCCGTGAAACAGGGATTGAAGTTATTGAAAAGGCATATAACAGCTCAAAATTTATTTTTATTTCTGCACAAAAAAACAGTGCCGTTGATACTCCCAAAGTCAGTGATTTGTATGAAATCGGCACTGTCGGGCTTATCTTGCGCATGATAAAAATGCCCAATGGACATATCAAAGCGCTTATTCAGGGCATTAGCCGGGCAAAATGTTTGGGAGAAATTGCCAAAGCAAGTTATCCGCAGGTATTTATTGAATTAATAAAAGAAAAAAGTGTAAAAATTACCCCGGAAGTAGTTGCACTTACTCGCCTTGCGCGGGAATACAGTGAAAAAATATTACAGCTGCGCGGTGTGCCTATTGCAGAAATTATGTCCATTCTCATGCAGGTGGAAGAACCCGGCAAGCTTGCGCCAAAAGAGTTGAACGCCCTTGAGGATGTTGACTATGAGCGCGTGAATAATGCCAAGAACGCCTTTACGCATGAACTGTTTGCCGAGGTGGGCGAGAAGGCTGTAAAGTCAAAGGAATTTAAGGCGTTCGTCAAAGAGAACCGCGAATGGCTTGAACCTTACGCGGTTTACTGTGTGCTCCGTGATGCCAACGGCACCGCCGAATTTGAGAAATGGGGCGATATGGCCCGCTACGACCAGAAGCGTGTTGATGCCTTTGTCAAGGAGCATGCTATGGAAGTGGCCTATCACCAATGGATACAGATGCATCTTGCCGCCCAGATGAGCGAGGTGCGCGACTACTGCCACTCTTTGAAAGTCGCACTCAAGGGAGATATACCTATCGGTATATCACGCATGAGTGCTGACGCATGGCTTTACCCCCATTTGTTCAATCTTGACGCGCAGGCGGGCGCTCCACCTGATGATTTCTCGGTGCTTGGCCAGAACTGGGGATTACCTACATATAACTGGGAAGAGATGGGACGTGATAATTTCACTTGGTGGAAGTCCCGTTTCCGCAAGATGGCTGAGTTCTTCGATGTGTACCGCATAGACCACGTACTCGGGTTCTTCCGTATATGGCAGATTCCGATGAATCAGATGCATGGTTTGTTGGGCATGTTCAATCCG